>CALUTX010000133.1 GCA_944323815.1 uncultured Parabacteroides sp.
TCAGGAACGTACAGTGCCTTGTAAAGGCTGTCGTACAATGCCTTGAACAACTTCTCGAAGAGCTCTTCCGACAGTTCGCCTGCCAGCAGGTCGTGCAGCTCGCTCTTGAGCCGGTTGTTTACGTAGTCGGTCAGCTTGAGGGTCAGGTCGTCGGTGATTTCTGTATAGAGTTGTTCCTTGAGTGTCCCGTAGAGCTTATCGTGCAATTCCGGGTAAAGCCGTTCGTAGAGTTCCGCTATAATCTGTGCCTTTAAAGCGTCGAAGTCGATGCTGTGATCCTCGAGAACAACTTTATCAAGGATAGAGATCGCCCCTTTGGCATATTGTTCGAGCCATTCCAGCCAACGGACGATATCATACTCGTTATAGGGTTGTAGCTCGGTTGGCATCTCGGTGTTAGGCCTTATGATATAATAGTCGATTGCCCGGGCGATCTCGTCGGCCAGCTGGATGAAATGGGCGGTCCTGTTTTTCATGTCGTAGCCTTCCAACAGGTAGGCATAACGTTGGAAAGCCCTTTTACCCTCGCCGGATTCCAAGTTCGCGTGTACGGCCACTTGGGAGATGGTTTCCGACAGTTGTTTGAGATAGGGCTGGAAACGGTTGTCCGACTGGAGATGTAGACAGGGCGGGATGTAATTGGGATCAATCGAGAAGATACCATCGTTCACCTTAAACTTCATCACCGGGAAGCGGTCACTTTCCTCCAGCTCATTCAGTGGATAGATTCCGAACTGGTATTCGGGGCGGACGAATGGGACTGCCTTCACGTCGAAAGCGGTTTGGCCTTCGCCAAAACCACAAGCCAAGTAGTATTCGTCTCCATAGACCAAAGGAATCGTAATCACTACTTTCTCATCGATATGCAAGATTTTTCCCGATGGAAGGAGTGCCATACACTGTAAGTGCTCAATCTCCAGCTTGTTGCGGACGAATCCACCTTGACATTTGAATTTCGTGAAGGGGATAAGCCCGAATTGATTACCGTTGACGGTCCGGCTCGCGACCTCTTGCCGACGGGCGAGGTTCTCGTCCATCTCGATGAAGGTCCGTTCAGAGATCGCCATGCCGGCTTTCCAGTCTATTCTTGAGTTGATATTCATAATTGTTCCTCTCGTGTCAATATGCTATGCTAAGTTGATGAATCTTCATTGTCCGATCTCAGTGTTGTAATCCAGTGTCAACGACTCTCCAAGGGTAAACGGTTGACCATGCTGCTTGATACCGATGATGCAATGGGTATCAAAGGGAATGAACCATTCGATGAGAAATTCCCGCAATGGCGCGATCGCCTTATCCAGCTTGTTGTAGGCCTCGGCCGTCAGGTTAGGGACGATCAGGTGAAATTCGATGGCCGGACAGGCGCAATGTTCGTCCTCTTTCCAAGTATAAAGGCCTTTGTGTATCTCGACTTTATGACTGAACAGGCAGGCGAGCAGGTCGCGTATAAAACCGAAATTTGCTCGCAACTGACTGACGAAAAGCAGGAAAGGCGCCACTTTCTGGATGTAGGAATCCTTTTCCCGTGTGATGTCGTAGTGAAAATAATGTCTTAACAGGAAAGTCAAGTGCTTTTCTGTGAGCTGGGTAACTTGATTCTCTATGTGGAGCCGAAAACGGAAAGCGAGCGTATCGACTGGCTTAAAAAGGGTACGTAACAACTCCTCTTTCTTTTTCAGATTCTCATATTTCAGTTCGAAATTGCCTCCTTTCAAGGCTTTGTCGGTTGCAATCAACCCTTGGGGAAGCAATCGCAGGAAACTGTCACGTGCCAGGAGTACAGTCGTCTTATCTTCGTCAATTTCCAGAATATCCTCGCTGTAATTTCGGTAAAAGGTTCCGACACAATCCACCTTCCATCGGTTCATCAGATCCGGATAGAGATAATTCAGCAAAAATTCGGCGCTGATGTCATATAAGTTTGTCTCGTTCGTCATGATTCCTCTCTTTTAAATAAAGTCTCTGAATAATGGTATTCATCGGCTAGTTCGACATAATAATCTGCTTGTCCAGCACTGATGTGAAGCACATCCCATGCGGGAATACCGATTTTACTCAAAGTCAATTCCTTGTAGGGGAAACTGGAATCTATTTGCTTGATCTCATGCTGAAGCAAGGTATGAAAAGGAAGGCGAGACAGCGTAGGATCACTTTCCACGAAAGCTTCAATTGCATAATCCGGTTTCATGGCAATAAATTTCCGCTCGTTCTCTTCCCGTGTGATGAGATAATCTACGAAGGCGTGATCGCGTAAATGGATCGTCACCTTTTGTTCGCCCAACATCTTCGACAACCGTTCCAGTACTTCATCGATCCGTAAGCTGGTTGTCAGTTTCGATTGTCTGATTGGCATCCACTGTTCGTGAACCGGGCAGTCCTCGTCGTAACCGATAAAATCCACAATCCGAGCGGCCAAGTGTTGCCCCTCGTAATAAAACATTTTACCACAAAGAGAGGAGAGTTGCCCGTTGGCCAGTTCGTCGGGATGCAACAGTTTGATTGCCTCTTGCGCTTCGACCGCCCCAATGATGGAGGCAACGACGGGTGTCGTTGGTACATGGCCCGCTTGTTCGTTCCGTTTGATCGCTGAGGAACAAGATAAGCGATAAGACAGATCTTTGAGAGCTTCCGGCCCCAGGTTACAGGCATAACAATTCTTACCGGGGATGAATACCCTGGCAGTTCCCTCGAGGCTGTCAATACCACCATCTACCCATGTTACGTTAGCGCGCATACATAACCGATTTAGGCAATAGCGAGCCCACCGGTTATCCACGCAACTGACAACGACATCCATCTGCCGCAAAAGACCTAACCCTATGTCGTGAGTGATGTCGCCTAACAAGGGTAATACTTGAATCTCCGGATTGATTGCTTGTATCCGTTCGGCTGCTACAAGTACTTTGGAGCGTCTCGATTGGGCGTCTGATCGATTGAATAGAATGGAACGAGTCAGATTCGAAGGCTCGACAGTATCAAAGTCGATAATCACCAAGTGCCCGACCCCAAACAACGTCAGGTTCTTGAGTACCTCATTTCCTAAAGCACCACAACCTACAACCATGACATTAGCCGTTCTCAGCTTGTCTTGCTTAAACCACGAGAGACGTGAGTTAGAATCCGTCTCAAGAGGTGTAACGATGATCGGGCTGGGATAGTCTGCTTTCATCTGGGGTACTATCTATTTTCCCCCCAAAAATAATAACTATTCAGAAAAACACCTACATCCGGAGTGCATATTATTGCTTGATAAAATGTTATTTTTTATGAAAAATATCACCAGGATTGACCTGTGTTTTAGGAATATATCGCCGATTTTCCGTAAATCTGTATAAGGAATATACCTACTTGAAATCAAAAGAGTTAGAAGAATTACCTTGTTTTCGGGTAATGAGTTGGCAACCGTCCTAATTGCCGTGGTCTGCATCGCTTTGCTTGTTTGGTAACTCTCTTACGGATGCAAAGATACTATAACTCTACATATCTATAAAATATTCTACGCGGATTTATAGATAAAATTACCTTATGTGCTGATTTGACTTTGTTGTATCTTTATGCATCAACATCTGCTTCAATTCATTTTCCAACTTGTCAATTTTATATTCCTGCTCTTTTACGTCATTAGGTATTTTCACTATTTCTCGATAAGATAATGCCCAAATTAAGCTAACAATAGCCACAAGACCAATTATTGTCCAAACATACCACTGTTTTGGGAGTTTTTTTTCTACATTTTGACGTAATTCTTTAAGTTCCTCTTTGACGTCATCTGATACTTTTTCAATCTTTCTTTCTAACTCCATTCTAAGGTTAGTGTGGTCATTTTCATTTTTGTCGGAAAATGACGAGAATTTATCTTCTAGTCGATCATATCTATCCCAGCTTGGTGCGCCTGTGGTCTTTTCTTCATATTGGGAGGAATTACTGCTTACGAGCCCCCTTTGACTATAGTTAGCTTGTTCTTCATCGGAACAAGTTCCATCTATAGCCAAATTTTTTCTAGTGTGTCGTGAATATTGACGTACTTTACTAAAACTTCGAGCTAGGTCATAATCTTGATACTCAACAGATTTCTTTTGTTCTTGATTTTTAAATCTGCTGTTATTTTTGTTCTTATTTCTATTGCTCATTATTTAAAACTCAGCAAGATTTGAATATAATTCTTTTTCAACGGCAAGCGAAAGTGTATAAACATCCTTAATCAAGGATTTTTCATTAATATCCTTTACTTCATTAGTAAGGTAATTATCTGTATCTATAGCAACTCCCACATGTTTTTCGCAATCTCCCAAATCAAATTCTTTATCGTAAAAATTGTCTCTTTCACTAATGGGGCCAATACGATACATACCATTCTCGTAAGTAAGGGTAAATGCCAAATCTTTTGCTGGGTATTTTTCCAAGAATACTTTAGAAGGGAAAGATTCTTTGAAATGCAATAATATAGATGTGAAATCTTGAGATTTAACCTTATATGTTCCAATAATGCGACAGCCTATTCTCTGTATAGTCATTGAATCCAGCAAAGCGGAAACTGCATCATAAGCTTTTTTAAAGCTTGAAAAGAACCCCTCAATGCTATCTATTTTGTAAGAAATAAAGCTAAAGCGATTAAATGTTACAAAAACGGTATTTTTTGATTTTTCCTTCTCCGCATGATCCCGTATTGTTACTTCTCCAGGATTTATTTCCCAATGGAATGCATTAAAACATTTAGACTTTTCTATAGCTTCTACAATTTGGCCTCGTTTGTCAAGCATTGAAACAATGGGAGAATACCTTAGTTCAATGATAAATTTACGATTGCCTATGTTCTTATTTTCAATATTTTCTTTCATTTTCTGTTGATTTTATATTCATTCTTGTTATCACTTATGATAATTTCGTTTGTGCAGTTTCTGATTTGAATAGACTGAGGTTTGCTATTGATAAATTTTCCCATCGCTTGAATTGGTGGATAAATGTATTTCTGAATAAACAGACTCATTTCTTTCCCTGCTTTCTCATAGAGCATATTCCATGAAGCTTGACCAATATAACATTTGCCTCCAAACTTATTGAACTGTGCTTTTAATTTGGTCAGTAGAGCTGATTCCGTTTCATCAAAAACAACTAAAATTGGAGTAAGCCCTGATTCTTTTGCTTCATAAGGGAAAGACATTTCTTCTTTGAATCTCCCTTGTCCACTAGCAGCAATGGTAACTCGCATTTTAAGCTCATAAACCTCTTTCGTTTCTTCAATATAGCAGTCCACTTGTCGCCCTTCATTTGTTTTATACCCACTATCATTGATTCTTTTTACAGGAGAACTATTGTGTGAAACAGAAACGCCTCCGAGACAACTTGCAAGAATTGGTTCAAATACATACCCAGTTTCTTGTCCACTTCTATTGTCTATATCAAAAAGCCACTTTCTCCATTCTAACCACGTTGCCAATAAAGAGTCTTCACATTTACCGTATTCCAAGAGACTCCTTGGAGCAATCTGATCTGATATAGGGAATGGTTGATTCTGTAAAATTTTGTCATATTTATATCGTCTTCGGTATAAATCACAAAGATTCTTTAAGTATAGATATATGGCATCGTTAATATTCGTTGCTCCAGCTTTTTCCAACAAATAAAAACACTCATCAGGTGTAATTTGTGGCAATGAGTTAATCTCCTCAAAAGTTATTTTATAAAAATCCTTACACGCCAACTTACTAATAGGAGGAAACTCTTGAGAAGGGAATGTATCATATATGTCATGATAAGCTATAAAAAGAAGCAAGGCTACTTCAGATGCGGAGATTTCAATTCTTGCATCACCAGTTCCATGTTGAGAGAATTGGCGATAATATTCTTTTTGAGACTTATTCATATATTTAAAATAGAAATTGATTACATACTAACATTTGGTCTAATTTATGACAAGTTGCCGTAAGGGCTGGACTCATTGCAGATGATTTAGTAACGTCATACCACATCAATCCTTGAGGTAACGACTTTGAGTACTTTAAATCACATATAAAAATTTGTTTAGCCATTTGATTGGCAAACAAAGGTGGTATAGCATTCCCTATCTGTTGCATTTGCTGACTATCACTACCAAAGAAACGAAAGCTATCAGGAAATGTTTGAATTCTTGCACATTCACGCACTGTTAGCATTCTGTTTTGAGTTGGATGTATGAATTCCGAATTAGCAGATCCTGTTATGGTTAAAGATGGTTCGTCATAAATTAACCTTTTTAAGCCTGCAGGTGATCCTCCTCTTTTTTCAGATGGAGTGCCATCACATACTCTTCTTGCCGCACGTTTGGCAAAAGACTTATGTTGCAGTTCTTTAGGCAAATTCTTCATCGTTTGTCCCTCGCGTAATGCACATATTCTTTCATATTGAATGCCACTTTCTATTTTCCTAATGTGATTTATTTCTGGAATATCAACCTCCTCTATATCTGCAATTGCTTCACGAAGAGTTCTTGTTCCATTTTTATAAATACAACCACGTGCTATACTAATCGGTTTAGGAAATTCAAAAGACTTCCCCTCTCTGTTCCCAATAATGATAACACGTTTACGGCGTTGGGGAATACCGTATTCTTGCATATAGACTTTCTTCAAATAAACTGTGTAACCTAACGATATCATCCCTTGTATGCAAGCCACAATAAATTTACCATTTATCGTGGTAAGAATTCCTTCCACGTTTTCCATCATAAACCATCGAGGATAGAACTCTTGCAATGCATTAACATAATTTGTTAACAGCAAATTTCGTGAATCAGTTTCAGAACGAAGCCCCGCTGTAGTAAATCCTTGACAAGGAGGTCCACCGATAATTAAATCAAGCTCTCCCCGATGTAATCCCAATTTATCACGAATAGTACTAAAATCGCAAGTTGATAAGTCTTCAACATCCGCTTTATTTCCTTTAAAATTGTAATTATATGTATCAACTGCCTCCTTACAGATATCATATGCAGCTAAGATATTTACCCCATACTGCTGAAATCCGAGAGAGCAGCCACCAGCCCCTGCAAAAAGGCTGATGGCTTTATAATCAATATTGTTATTATGTGCAAAGTCCATTAAAATTCTATTTTTTAATTATGCCATCTGTTTTCAATAGTTCAGAGGCATAAGAAATTATTCAATCAGGTTACAAAAGTAGCTAAATTCAATGAGAATCTTTATTAATGTGGAAATAATCTTTGCTTTTGATGGAAGATTTAAGCTCATTCTACATTTTCAGCCCTTTATCCTGTCTTGTAGAAGCAATCTCCAAACCGTTTCTCCATTCATTCGCTTTCTGTCTGAACCATTGCACAAGCGGAATGTCATTCACGCATATATGGTAGTGTCCTTTCCTGTCCTTGTTCTCCTCAAATGAGAAAGCCGCATTCTCGTCATGGAACTTCTGGTTGAACTCGGGAGAATAGAAATTACCTTTCAGCCTGACCTTCTTCAACTTGCACAACTCCTGAACTACTCTTTCGGAGAATTTCAAGGTGTTCCGGCAGAAGTCAACCAGCGGCAACAGCTTTTCTACATAAGGGAAGTAACGCTGTATCTTATCCATATACTCGTTGAACTTGGTGCGTTCTTCCTTGTGTTCCCGCTCCATTGTTTCAATATGCCGTACCAATTTTTCGTTCTGACTTTCAAGGGCGAATATGCGTCGTTGCAATTCCTCCCTTTCCGCTTTCAACTTATTGCTGCCCAAAAGAGAACCGACCTTTGCCATGAGTGCCGCTTTCGCCTCGGTCTTGGCGGCTTCCAGCTTCTCCGACTTGATTTCTTTCCATACTTTGTCAAGCTGTTTCTTCGCCTGCTGTTGCTCGGTCTGCAACTGCTTTACGTTGGCTTCAAGCTCTCCCGTCTGCCGTTTCAGGTCACGGTAGTATTGGGCGGTGGTGGTGTGCCGTGCTTC
>CALUTX010000134.1 GCA_944323815.1 uncultured Parabacteroides sp.
CATGCTTTCGGGGAAAAGGTTACATGCTTTCCGGGAAGAGTATCAAACCGTAAAATCTACGGATTTAAACACCCAGAATTTGGGGTATTTAAAATTTGATGGATGCCCCAAAAATGGGGTATGTAAAAAAGCCCCATTGCGGAGATTTCCGTTTCGGGGCTTCATTGTCTTAAATAAAACGGCCTCGCCTCACGGCGGTACACTATCTTCAAAAGGTAGCCGCAGAAAGTTCCTTAGAGATTTTCCCTATGGCCACACGTATCTTGTCATATTGCTTTTGCCCGGCATTGGCAACGCCTGACGTGTATTGGCGCATCAAAGAAGGATTAATGCCGGCCAATTCCGCCACTTTACTCACATTCAGGAAAGAAAAGTAATCGAAGAAAGATTGCATGTCGTATTTGTAGGTAAATTCCAGTTCCGGTACTTCCTTCCCTTCCTCTGCCTGAATCTCCTTCAATTCCTGATAGGCCTTCATCATGTCTTCCTTTGCTGCCTCAGCCGATTCGCCAAAACCGGACAACCCAAAACCGGGTAAATCATCCTCCACATAGCAAGAATAATACCCGTCTTTCGCTTTCTCAATGATAACCGTTACTTTCATATTGCACTTACTTTTGAAAAGGGGTACGGCAATATGCCGCCCCCATTGCCTCAACAACAAACAGCTTCCAATCATGAAACAAAAAGGCAGGGGGATTACTCCCCCAAAAGAACCTTTCTTGCCTTACGTTCCATCCCGGTAGGTACTTCCTGTTTGCCATGCCTTGACAAGGCGAACTTGTTACCTGTCTTGGGGCTGTACCAAATATCGTGGTTTGCCCCATGTCGGAGAACGTAACAACCGGCTGCGGTCAATTCCGCAAATAACTGATTGTACTTCATAATTTGAAAGACCGTTTATTATTAAGACGATGCAAAGATAGCGTTTCCGCTATAAATAGCCAATAAAAACATAACTTTTTTGCTATATTTTCTTATCAATATTGATTTTCTGCCGGTCAAATAGGCAAATAATGTAATTGTTGATTTTAGCCTGCTTCTTCCAATACCGACCTATCCTCTTACCGTACCTCGTTATCTTGCCACCGTATTTTGTCTTGCCGTTCCTCCGGCGTGGATCCTGTGTATTGGCGAATATGCGTGAATTACGGCTGAGGTGTTGATATGAATAGACGTGCCGGACTGCGTACCTCGTGAAGATGGACTTACGGCCAAAATACACCTTTAAGCACTTCTTACCGGTTGCCGGGCAAACGAAGAAACGGACTTCGCCTCGCAAATGGCTGGGTTCTTCGATGAATCCTATCCGCTGGCAATAATGCTTGCCTTGGCACTCCCATGTGAAGGTGAAAAAGCTATCTCCGGTGAAATAAGAAACGCCGTATTGGATACCTTCTTTGCTGAATCGCATCAGAGCCCCTTTCCTTGCGCTCTGGGCGACTTTCACTAATGGAGTAAGGAAACTTATCGCCAAACTGGAATAATGGTCTAAAAACAACATACAAGCCTAAATAGTTAAACATCAGCATTCAATTCACGTATTATCTTCTGAACGTCCCTAATCCCGTCAATCTCTACCGTAAATGAAACCTTAGCTTTCAGCTTACCTCGACCAATCATATTAGTAAACTCATTGCTAACTGATTTGACTGTTCCCATGTCGGCGAGCTTGACGAGCTTCTTTAGTTCCTTGCGGTTAAATTCATCTTTCATATCTTACGTTGATTACGGTAGGGATGCTCTGCAATAGAACACCCCCACTGGTTAATTAATCAATATCCGGCAATGTAGCCGCCCATTCCCTTGCAACTGCGACCTCATCGAAGCGATGTTCATCCTCATTAAACTCTATGCCTAAATGCTCGCAAATGGCTTTTTGTTCGGCGAATGGATAATCCTTATCCTCATCTTTGACTGTATTAGCCAAAAACGCCATACGCTTAACCGGGTAACCCTGCAAATCCCTTTTGAATTTCTCGAATCGTTGTCTTTCTTGTGTTGTCATATCAAATAAATTTTAAGTTGTTATCTTCTCTGTGAATATTCCCGTCCCCGTCAAGCCAGATAAGGCATCTCCTATCGTCCAAGGATGAGGTAACACCCTTGCCAAGGTAGGGATTATCGGCCACGAAAGCATTAAGAGCCTCGATTGCGGCAATCGCCTTGTTCATTAGGGCTGTCGCTTTCTTTCGGGCTTCTGTGGCTTCCGGTTCGTATTGTAATCGCATGTTCTCCAACCATTTCTCTGACATGAAGATCTTCCCTTCCTGAATGTGGAAGGCATTGACGTTTAGCGGGTGGAATGTATCGCTTTTCAGTGCCTTTCGGAAGTCGTTCTTTGCGGTTTCAATAATTTTGAAAAATTCAGTCTTGAGGTTCTCAAATTCTTGATTCCTCCGAAATGGAATTTTGAACTTTTCAGCCTCTTGATCTGCAATGGCGACGGCTTGTTCTTTAATTCGTGCACCTTCATAAGAGAGGCTCGTCAAATCCTCATCCGTTACTTTTAGTCCAGCTTTAATTAGCGGAGTGATTGCCTTTTGGATGCTACCAATCTCGTTTTCGTGCTTTTTGACAATCTTGTCAAATTCTGTCATAACTTGTTCCATAATGTTGAAAATTAAAATGTTAATAAAATATTTGTTTCTGCTCGTTCACCTCCATGAGGGCAAACTCCACACGGGGGTGATATTTGTCGATTCTCTTTTCTGCTTCAATTTGGAAGCATAACTTATCGTCCGTTATGGCCCCGACCATTTGCAGGCAATCCAACAATGTTTTCAGACTGTTATCCAAGTCGAACCTTAGCGAACTATGCCATACCCGGACAAAGAGTCGGAAACGTGACGAAATACCCTTGTTCCGATACTTAGTACACTGCTCCATGAAACTGCGCTCATAGGCTCGTATCTTTTCGTCTTTAATTATGCGTTTTTCGCCATTCCTGCCCGGCACGGCTTGATAATGGTTCGCCTTAGCTATTATTTGTCCATGTATTGTTTCTATTTCCATTTAAAATACTCTTTTTATTACCGTCCATTTTACCGTAATATTTACCGTATTTTAACCGTATTGACCTTACCGTATCTCTCCCCCTCTATATTTATATAAATATAGGGGGAGCAGTACGGTTGTACGGTATTCGGTACGGTAATACACTATTTTAGAAAGGCAATTGCTCATTTTCTGGAATCTTTACTGGCAAATAATATCCATAATCATTTTTCTTTACAATGCCTTCGCAAATGGCTTGTTCTATCTTCTTCTCTGCTGCCCGTTCTTTTACGCTTGATAATTTCATGACGTTATCACGTAACAGCGTATAAGACACCGTAGTCGGTAGATCCTTGAATGCCTCTTCAAATAAAGCCTTCAACTTATCCGTCTTAGGTGTAGCTTGGGGCGGATTATACAAGTAGGGTAATGCCTTATCATCAATTGCAATACTGAATTTATCGAACGGCTTACGTCTTGATCGCAAGGGCAAAACGTCACTATACCCATCTTGTGCCTCAACACCGATAACAAGTTCGGATTTTTGCTTTATTAAAGAGCCGATATGCCCTCTCAATTCTGTTGTGCCTTTATTGAAATGGATACAGATGCAAATGTGAGTTCGAGTTTGTGAAGCGATAGCTCCTAATCGATCGATTACTTTACGGCTTTCTTTTAGGTCGTTAAAATCCTCGCATAGATCTACCACGCCATCAATGAAACAAACAGACGGTGATTCTACTTCCAAAATCTTTTCAACAGCAGCATTTCGTTGTGATACATCTAATTCTCTTAGGTTATAGACTGCTAATTTGTCGTTACTGTGTGAACAATCCCATCTTAACAATCGATGAACTCTACGAGTTATAACATGAGTATCTGAAATATCTTGTTCTGTGTCAATTATAACGACTTTAGGATTCTCAAGTACTCCAGACAAAGTAAGTTGTTCATCGCCTAATAAAGCGGCAGCAATAGCTGTTACAAGAAATGTTTTACGGCTCTTTTCCGAGCCTGCTATACATGAAATATTCCCTTTAGTAAACAATATAGTGTCGCTTGAATCCTGTCGCAATAAGGGTTCCGGTAATGGTACATGTTCAGACAAATCAACTTTCTTGCCTATAAGAAAATCCGGTAATCCTTCCGCTGCTGATATTATTTGTCTTTGTAAATCATTCATACGCTAATCATCTAAAGTTGAACAAATAAACCCTTCTGCATTAGCTGCACCCACATAATTGTAATCGTAAGGAGTGTGAATCTCCCAACCAATCAAATCGACGATTGCCGGGCGAGCGTGCAGTAAGTCAGGAACGTTGGGTTTTAGCGGAATCCAAACGCAGGCGCAATCCGGATAGAACTTATCCCGCTTGGCTTCTGTGAGCTTATCTCGAATGATAGGCATCAGCGATACGGGCTCACAACCTTCCAACGATCGACAAATTAATTCCAGCCGCTGAAGCCTTGCCCGGCGTTTAGATGTATCTGCCTCCGGGTACTTGCTTTCATACCACGCCAATTCCGCTCGCATAAGGTCTACTTCTTCCCGCAACTGCGACACCGGAGACGCCATGCCTTCCGAGAGTGTTGAGGCGGCTGCCATTAATTGACCTATACTTGTATTCATACGCATGATTCCTGAAAATTTAAAACCCCTTGTCTATCTTCTTCATCCAGCCAATATAGTTTACATCCATCTGGCTGCCTTAGGTCATGAATATTCCAGCCTTCACGCCGAAGTACGCTTATCGCTTTCCTGGCATCGTTGGAGTGGGTAAGCTGATTTATTCTTTTTGCTGTGAATTTTTTTCCAGAGCGAAAAAGAGCCTTGATCGTTGCTCTAATACAGATATTCTTATTATCTTTGTCCCCGTTGGTATTCGGGGCGGCGAAAGTCGCCTTTTCTTTTTTTCTCATATTCCAGCCCTCCTTATTTTCGTTTACCCGTTATCATATAATTAATAGCTTGTTGCTCTATCTCCTGCCGGGTTGCGACTCGGTTCTGTTTCATCCATGCTTCTATTTCAGCCCGGTCAAAATATAGCATCTTAGCCCTTTTATAGTGTGGAATCTCGTGGTTACACGTCAGACGATACAAGTGTGATTTACTAAGCCCTGTAAGTAAGGCTACATCGTCCAGTGTCAATACGCTCTTTGCCGCCAACAAAGAGTAAACTAAAATCTGGTTCAATTTATCTTCCATTGTCAATTTGCTTTTGCGACTTTGGAACTATGTACACTTGCTCCTCTGTCTGTTTAACATGGCACAAAAATCAACAATGAAAACAAAGAAAAAACCCTATATGATACCCATCATGGGGCACATATAGGGGAATCGAATAGGAGTGGTAGTTGTTATTTAAATAATTGATCTATAGTATTATATCCATCTGGTAATGTTCCTGTTCTTTGGTAATCTTTTTTTGCACCAGAAAGTCCATTCATCTCAAATAAGATTTCAAAAGGTTTCCATGAGGTTTTAAGTTTTCCGTCATACTCTCCTTTGCCTAATCCTAAATACTCGCTTGCACGATCAGCAAAGTAGGCTAATAATGATTTGGATTTAGTCCATTTGTAATTATTATCACAAAATCCATTATTTATGACTTTCTGTAAAAGATCTATAGCCTCTTGAGTATTAAATTCAATGGGGACACCTTTTTGTTGAGTACCATTTTGCGATAAACCTTTGATTGTTGAGGGTATTGGTAACAAATCTCCAGTTTCACTATTTCTGCATACACCTTCGTAGGAGTTGACGTAATAGACACAATTGTCGATGTCTTTTTTTGAGATAGCCCAGATCTGCGATAAAGCTAAATCATGTATTTTCCGTAGACAATATCCAATAGTTCCTATAGAACGTCCTACTCCTTCTCTACTGCCTCTAAACCGATACAAATAATGTCGATTGATTTTGCAACAATCTATTAGCATTTTAAAATCGTCGTTTGTTCTCAAGTAGGCATAAATTTCTTCTGCATAATTTCCACATTGGAAAATATCATCATTGGGAGAGAATGACGGGATAATATTCTGTTTGTAACATAATGCTAATTCCTCAACCAACCTTTCGATCCTTCCAATTTTTATGTATAATTCTTCACGTGTCATTGTATATTGTCTATATGTTTGATTAAAATTACACATTCAATACACTCATCTTCTGCATGGCTTCCGCTTTTGCGCTGTCTAAGACTTCTGTATAAATTTGAGTTACAGTTATGTTCTG
The DNA here is from genome assembly GCA_944323815.1 of uncultured Parabacteroides sp. Taxonomy (GTDB): domain Bacteria; phylum Bacteroidota; class Bacteroidia; order Bacteroidales; family Tannerellaceae; genus Parabacteroides. Next base: position 6,233 of record CALUTX010000134.1, read on the forward strand.
GTGTCCTAATAACTTAGACACAGTATAGAGATCTATCCCGTTTTCAATGGCGAGAACGGCGAATGTATGCCGGCTGACATGGAATGTAAGATGTTTGTTTATTCCTGCCATTTTAGCCCATTTGGGAAGTATTTCGTTGCTTCTTCCTAAGGTTATCAACCCAGCAAATACCAAATCATTTTTAGAGGCATTTCCTTTTTGGGGAAGCCATTTCCGGATATTATCATTTATCGGTATGTCTACGGGTGAATCGGTCTTTTCTTGTATGACGCTGATACATTCCACTCCGTTTTTAATAATACCAATATTTCCCCATTTCATCTGCTTTATATCACAATGTCTTAATCCCGTGAGGCATCCAATCATGAAAGCACGTTTTAATAGGTCGTTTGGGAAGTCTGTATCAGCAAACTTTTTTAATTCTTCTGCGGTCAAGAACTCACGTTTGGGGGCTTTTTCCCCAGACGGTCTATATTTCTTTTTTATAGCCAATATAGGATTTGAAGGTATAATATCATCAGCCACGGCCTCATCTAAAGCCATCTTTAAGCATTTGAAGTACATCGCTTGGCTGTTTTTACTTAGCTTCCTCCCTTTGTTCCTTTCCGTATGTTCTATTTCCGCATCTTCCAGATAGTCTATGAAGTCCATGATATAGTATTTATCTATTTTCCCCATTTGTATATCGACCTCTTTGTATCTTTCCAAATGATAAGCGAGTGAATTTAAGTTTTGCATGGTAGACTTTCCTTTGGTCTGCGCAAAACTTCTGATATAATCACGGAGTAGGACTTTAGAGCGTTCTTTTTGATTACTTAATCCATGTGAGGACGTGTTTATCTGAATGATTTTTTGAGCCTTTATACTTTCTGCCAGTTCCATTGTTTTTTTATTGGCGGCTTTGGCTGCTTCATCCACTTCTGGAATGAGATACATTTTCAAGAACTCATAGATACGTTTTCCGTTTTGGTAAATATCCAAGTAAAGGGATAGGTTACCATTCGCTACTTTCTTATATCTGATTTTTACGGGCTGTTTGGCTTTGAGCGTTGGCCCTGTTTTTTTCTTGTTCATTGTTATCAGCTTTATTTGTTACCCGACACAAAGATACAAAATATGAGTAACAAACGAGTAACAAATTAACGTCAAATAGTAACAAAAAAAGAACAAATAAGGGGCATGTTAAAATAAACACGTCCCTTTGTAATTTGCTTATTTATATGTTTTTAGTTGGCTTTTTATTGTTTTTGTTTGTTAGGAGAAATACCCTATAATTACAACGCATTGTAATGCCATAGAAATGCTGTTTTAAATGATTGTATATTCTTTTGTGGCGCAAAGATAGTTATTATTTGAATTTGAGCCGCATCAGTACCGGGTTGTCATCTTCCCGGAGGGTAGATGCGATTTGCCGGAGCCTTTCGTCCGCAAGCGCGTTGTTCCGGTAGGCCTCGACGAGATCCATCGCGTTGAGCATCACCAGCCCATAGCCGTAGGGGAGTGGGTCGGTGAAGATATAGCGCGGTTCGAAGCCGCTCCACGCGCGACAACGGTAGGCCGGTTCGCACCAGGTCTGCGCCTTCCGGTCGTACAGATAGATATGTGTACCTTCCTGCAAACCGGCTTCCATGTCCCGCATCCGGACGGTCACGTTGCGGCGTACCCAGCTAAGCCAT
>CALUTX010000135.1 GCA_944323815.1 uncultured Parabacteroides sp.
GCAGTAAGCATCGCTACGTGCCCTTTAAGAATTTCCGGTTTAATATCAATAAGTTTGCTTTTTGTAAACGGCTGCAAAAGTAGTGAATAAGGGAAATGAAGAGGGGTTCCCGAGCGAAAAAAAACGGGTCGGCAGGCAAAAAAAACGGGTCGACGGGAAAATTTTTCTATACTGGCATGTAATTGGAAATGCACTGGCATGAAACGCGGGACGCACTGGCATGAAATTTTGAACTCTTTTCCGAAAGATAAAGTCACTCTCGCAGAATAGTTTTATCTTTGTCCAAATGGAAAATTTAAAAACAGGAAACAGATGAAACCTACCCGTATTATCGAAATATGCGCCAATTCCGCCCAAAGTTGCGTGGAAGCCGAAGCCGGAGGCGCCCGGCGCGTGGAGCTTTGTGCCGGCATTCCGGAGGGTGGAACGACGCCGAGCTATGGCGAAATCCGCATGGCGCAACGGCTGACCTCTTCGATTGACATCAACGTGATTATCCGTCCGCGTGGCGGCGATTTCCTTTATACGCCTGCCGAAATCGAGTCGATGTTGTTGGATATTGAGTTGTGCAAAGAGTTGAAGGTGCACGGCGTCGTGTTCGGCTGCCTGACAAAGGAGGGCGACATCGACGTGCCGTTGATGCGTCGGCTGATGGAGGCGGCAAAACCGCTTTCGGTGACGTGCCATCGCGCGTTCGACGTTTGCCGCGACCCGTTCCGTGCGCTCGAACAGCTGATTGATTTGGGTTGCGACCGTATCCTGACCTCCGGACAGCAGTCGGATGCCGTCAAAGGGATTCCGCTGATTGCCGAGTTGGTGCGTCGTGCCGACGGTCGGATTATCATCATGCCCGGCTGTGGCGTACGCGAGAACAACATCGCCCGCATCGAGGCGGAAACCGGTGCCAAAGAGTTTCACACCTCTGCCCGCCGCATTGTGTACAGCCGGATGGAGTTCCGGAACGAAAACGTCCCGATGGGCAGCAGCGTCGTTTCCTCCGAATTTGAGACAGTGGAGACAGATCGGAAGTTGGTGGAGAAGTATTTGTAAACAGTTAAAAATAAAAGTATATGGAAGAGAAGAAAAGACTTTATCGTTCGCGCTATCATGGCATGATTGCCGGGGTCTGCGCGGGCATTGCCGAGTATTTCGGGTGGGATCCGACGTTGGTGCGGATTGGATATATCTTGCTGAGTATATTTACCGTGTTCTCGGGCGTCATTGCCTATCTGATACTCTGGATTGTGATGCCGCGGGAACCGATGCGTTTTTTGGGTAAGGATGTGAAGAGATGAAACAGATCGCATTGACAAGTCTGTTGCTGTCGGCTGTCCTGCTTTTGGCTTGTTCCGAGCAGCCGACGACGGAGAAATACCAGAAGAGTCGTGACAACATCGTTGATGTGAAGGACAAGGTGGTGGAGATCAATACGGGCGATGTGTTGATTGGGAATAACAACCGGCTGCATTTACTGGATGATTATTGGATTGTGATTGAATATGGTTGGCACGTGACGGAGCAATTCATTCATATTTTCGACCGTGATACGTATAAGCCGATATTGAGTACGGCGAATAAAGGACAGGGACCCGGCGAGTTTGCAAATCCCGGTTCATTGATTATGGATGAGGCGCACCATTGCTTCTACTTTTCGGATAATGCTCGCATGAAGCTTTATACCTATTATGTGGACAGTCTGTTGGCAAACCCCGACTGGCAGCCGGCATACAAGTGTTCGTTTCCCGAAGACCAAGTACCCGACGAGTGCGTGTATGTGAACGACACACTTTGCATCGGGCGCGTAATCCTGCCGATTGGAACGAATGACTTCCGGACGGGTGTCTGTTGTTGGAACATGCAGACAAGCACGATTCGTATTATGCCCTATGAACATCCGCAGATAAAAAAGAAGCGTGCTAAGTGCGTCGTTTCTCCGGAACACAATCTGTACGTAGATGTTTATTACCGCGACGACCTGCTGACCTTTTGCGACTTGGACGGAAACCTGAAGTGTAACGTTTATGGTCCCAATTGGCAGAATGGAGAATGGACGCACGGCAAAGATCAGTTTACGAATGGCGTTATTTGCAAAGACAAACTGGTTGTCGGTTATTCAGGGAAAGACCATAGGGAGAAAAATTCAGGCTACGCGACTATCCTGCATGTTTTCGATCTTGATGGGAATTACATCAAAACGCTGGATGTCGGTTACCTGACCTATTCGCTCTGCTACGACGAGCGAAATAATCGCCTTTTACTTGGCATGGACGACGAAATCCAGTTCGGATATTTACCATTGGAGGGATTGCTATGAACTTTGAACTCTCATCTGCATTTGCCCCCACCGGTGACCAGCCGGAAGCCATTGCGCAGTTGGTGGAAGGAATCGAGAGCGGTGTGCCTTTCCAGACGTTGCTCGGCGTAACCGGCTCCGGGAAGACCTTTACCATTGCGAACGTGATCAAAGAGGTGCGCCGCCCTACGCTGATTCTCAGTCACAACAAAACCCTCGCCGCCCAGCTTTACAGCGAGTTTAAAGCCTTCTTCCCCAACAACGCCGTGGAGTATTTTGTCTCCTACTACGACTATTATCAGCCCGAAGCCTACCTGCCGAGCACAGATACCTATATCGAAAAGGATTTGGCCATCAACGACGAGATTGACCGCCTCCGTTTGCGGGCTACCGCATCGTTGCTTTCGGGCAGGCGCGACGTCATTGTGGTCTCGTCGGTTTCCTGTCTGTATGGTATGGCGGATCCGACAGCCTTCGCCGCGAAGGTGACGCACATCGAGAAGGGGATGCACATCGACCGCGATAAGCTGTTGCGCCAATTCGTCGACGCGCTTTACGTCAACAACAAGCTGGACTTCCAAAGCGGATGCTTCCGCGTCAACGGCGATACGGTGGACATCTTTCCGGCCATTGAGACATACGACGGCGTAGCGTATCGCATCGAATTTTGGGACGACGAAATCGACCGCATCTCGTCGTTCGACCCGCAAACCGGTCGCGAAATCGATGAGCAAGACGAATTGAACATCTACCCGACCAACCTTTTCGTTACGACACAGGAGCGCATCAACGCCGCCGTCAGTCAGATCGATGTCGACTTGGGCAAACAGGTCGAATACTTCAAAGAGATCGGCAAACCATACGAAGCGAAACGTTTGTACGAGCGCGTCACCTATGATTTAGAGATGATTCGGGAGCTCGGACACTGTTCGGGCATCGAAAACTACTCCCGTTATTTCGACGGACGGGAGGCGGGCGAGCGGCCGTTCTGTCTGCTGGACTATTTTCCGAAGGATTTCCTGTTGGTGGTCGATGAAAGTCATGTCACGATACCGCAGATTCGCGCGATGTACGGTGGCGATTATTCGCGGAAAAAGAATCTCGTCGAATATGGCTTTCGTCTGCCCGCCGCGATGGATAACCGGCCTTTGACGTTCGATGAGTTTGAGTCGCTGACGCCGTTGGCCATCTACGTCAGCGCCACGCCCGCTGACTATGAGTTGGCGAAGAGCGAAGGCGTCGTCGTCGAACAGGTGATACGCCCGACGGGACTGTTGGATCCTGTTATCGAAGTGCGTCCGACTCTGAATCAAATTGACGATCTGATGGAGGAAATCCGTTCGCGTGCCGACGCCGACGAGCGTGTTCTGGTGACGACGCTGACGAAGCGCATGGCGGAGGAGCTTACCGCTTATCTGATGCGGATGGGCGTGCGTTGCGACTACATCCACAGCGATGTGGACACATTAGAGCGCGTCCGCATCATGGACGACCTGCGGAAAGGGTTGTTCGACGTGCTCATTGGCGTCAACCTGCTTCGCGAGGGGTTGGATTTGCCGGAGGTTTCCCTCGTCGCCATCTTGGACGCGGACAAGGAGGGCTTCCTTCGTTCGCACCGCTCTTTGACGCAGACGGCGGGACGTGCCGCCCGCAATGTCAACGGGAAAGTGATTTTTTATGCCGACAAAATCACCGATAGTATGCGGCAAACGATGGACGAAACCGCACGCAGACGCGAAAAACAGCTTGCCTACAACGCGGCGCATGGTATCACACCGAAGCAGGTAGTCAAGAACAGCGTTTCGCTGGTCGCCGAAACCATCCAACGGACTTCGGCAACGGAAGCGAAGGCCTACACCGGACCGGAAGATGTCCGGATGGTGGCAGATCCGGTCGTCGCTTACATGAACCGCCCGCAGTTGGAAAAGGCAATCGCAGATACTCGCTCCAAGATGATGGCGGCAGCCAAAGATTTGGACTTCATCTCCGCCGCCCAATATCGGGACGAGCTGCTGAAGCTCGAAGATTTATTGAAACAGAAGTGATTCAAGTAAGAAATAGCTGTATATTACTTAAACGAACAAGGAATGAAGAAATATATCATGGTATATTTCTTCATTCCTTGTTCGTTTAAGTAATATACGCCGATATATTTTGCAAAATGACATTGTTTTGAGTAATATACACCGATATATTTCGCAAAACAAAAGTGAAATAAACAATATACTGCTGTATGCAATGTAAAAGAACGTTCGTTGAACCTATCATTGGAAGAGTTCGAAGGCAAACTTGAACCCGAAGCCGTCATAACGCATGCGGTCGAGGGCAACAAACATCGCGACATTGAAAAGATGGTTACCGAAACCATATCCCAGCTCCGTGTAATTGGGTTTGATGGGCATCCAAAGCTGACTAACATAAAAACGTTCCGAAAGGACATATTTGCTTGCCTTCGGCTTCATCAGTTGGAAGAAGATAAAGGGACTTTCATACATCAGATGTAGCTGGACATACTTATCGGAGGCGTTGAACCATTCGCTGCGCAACTGGTGGAAGACGCCACCAAAATCGTTGTCGTCCCACGATTCCGGGAAATAGTGCCGTGTGAAATAGCGGAAGTCGGCAAAGTAGGTTGACTTCTGCGCCGTATATATCCCACCCCCGATATGGTAGTTGAACTTGCGCGACAGCCCCAGCGGGATACTTTGATGGACGTCCGCCTCAATCCGCCCATAATTGCCGTTACTCCCGAAGACGTTTGGAATGGCCCGCCCAAATTCGAAGGAAAAAGTGGGGTAGCGCGAACGCAGATACTCCTTCCGATAACCGTCATACCAATAGTATTGTCCTGGCGTATAGGAAAAACCGATGGTCAGAAGGAAATCGTTATAGTGCTCCGTTATCAGTTCGTTCACCTCATCTCCGGGGTCAATGGCGCTCTTGTTTGCCGGGACGCGTCGATGGTAGGAGAGGCTGCTGAAGAGCTGCAAACCGTTAAACAGCTCATGGCGGTTCTTCAGTTCGATGTAATAATGCTTGAAATATTCCAAGTTAAGGTTGTCGAAGTTGAAGGCAGAGTCTTTCAACTGCTCGTTGATTTCGCCCATCATGCGCGACGAGAAGCCCTGATTACTGTTTCCGACGTTGAGACTCAACACGCCCATGCGCTCCGGTTTGTACTCCCATTCGCCACCGACCCGGAAGAATAGCTCTTTCCGCTTGAAGACGAAACCCAACTCCGGGTTGAAGCGCAGCTGCCGATCGCGGTCGAAGGTCTTGCTCAGACGCAACTGTTGGCGGTAGGTGATGCCGTCGCGTCCGGAATAGCCAAGCTGAAAGGGGTTGAGGAGACCGGAATACTTGAGACGCGTCGTCTTGTAGTCCAAGTTGACGGTGTTGGTCAGTCTCCGCGTCATTTTCAAAGAACGCTGGAAGAAACCGCTGTCGCTCTCTTGCGTCGGCACAAAGGGAGTGTAGTTATATGTAATTCTTTCTTCCAGTGTGAGCGGCCGGTCGCGCTTGTCGGCCCAATAGCTCGTGTTGCGGATAATCGGGATGGTGTCTGCGGAGAGCTGATAGTAGCCCGTCAGGTTATAGGTGGGGATATCTTCCGGCTCATGGTCCTCTTCTACCCATTCGACAGCTTTATACTTGAAGGCGGTATGATATGAACAGGCAATCGTATTCCCTGCAATCTTATACTGTAAGGATAGATCGGCATGTTGCGGGAGCGCAAATCGCCGATAGTCGCGTCCGAAGGTCATGACGATGTTGAATTCCGCAAACGAGAAGTGTCCGTTGATGTCAATCTTGTCGATGCGCCACTCTTTGTCGAGTATATAAAGGTTGCCGCTGATGAGCTTCTGGCTCCACCAGCGTGGCATGAAGCGGATGTTGAATATCTTCAGTCCCTCTTGGGTTTCCTCGACGCTTTCCAGATCGAATCGATAGAATTTGGAGGCTTCGCGGGCGACGGGCATGATGATACCTTCGTTATAGATGGTCGGCGAATAGACGTTGAGGTTGAGGAAGGTGAGTATTTCCTTCTGTTTGGCTTCGTTGGGGATGCTGTTGCCGTTGATTGCCTCGAAATGGTGCAGGTAACTGTTGGGCGCGTTGAACTCGGAGTTGCTGACCATCTCGAAGATCATGTCGGGCGTCTTCCGGTCGACGGGCAAAATATGGTGGGCGAAGCGCATCAGAAAATTCTGTCTGAGTATTTTCATTTTACCCTTGATGTAAATCTCCGCTTCATACTGGGAAACTACGGTGCGGTATCTGTCGGCATGAGCGATGACATTCCGCATGATGGAGTCGCCTTGCCGGACGGATGGGCGTTCGGGCAGGGGCGAACTGCGGCGGGCATCGTTATCGGCCCATGCGTTTGCCGCGAGTAAGAGCAGGACGAATATGTTCAGAACTATTTTCAATGGCTGACTTCTTCTTTCATGAACAAACGTAACGAATAAAATCAAATTGTAGGTGTAAAGAAGATAAAAAATGTTCGGTTTGTATGAATAAATGTAATAAAGTATTCCATTGTAAAAAGAAAAAATATTACATTTGTGCTTCAAAAGTATGTTATATAACAGTCGTGGTTAAACAGCAAAAAAGAGAAGAGATAGACCTTTCGGCCAGTTTGGCAGAGGTGTGGAGAGTCTTGAACGAAAGGGAACGGACGGTGCTTCGCAATAACTCGACGATTCAATATTTCAGGCGGAACGAGTTGATTTATTGTGAGGGAGATGAGCCGAAAGAGATGATGTGTCTGTTGAAAGGTAAAGTTAAAATCTTCAAAGAAGGATTAGGAGGCAGAAGCCAAATTATCCGGATGATCAGACCGATTCAGTATTTCGGGTACCGGGCCTCTTTCGCGCATGAGAATTACCTGACGAGCGCTTCGGCTTTCGAGGCTTCGACTGTTTGCATGATTCCGATGACTGTTGTGACGGATCTTTTGATGAAGAATGTAAATCTGGCCATGTTTTTTATCCGCCAGCTTTCGCTCGATTTGGGCATTGCCGATTCCCGTACGGTCAATCTTACGCAAAAGCATATCCGGGGGCGCTTGGCAGAGTCGTTGTTGTTCCTGAAAGAAAGCTACGGCTTGGAGGAGGATGGAGCGACATTGAGTATTTATCTGTCCCGGGAAGATTTGGCAAGTTTGTCCAACATGACGACCTCCAATGCGATTCGCACCTTGTCGATGTTCGTTGCCGAGCGAATTATTGCGATAGACGGGCGGAAAATCCGAATTATAGACGAGGAAAAATTGAAAAAGATCAGTCGGCTGGGGTAGTCGTACTTTCCAAAAGGGTCAACGTCTTTTCAATCTTTGTTTCTGTCGGCAATGTGGCATCAAGCCAATGGATATGACTGCCGCGTTTTTCCATGCCGCGAAACCAAGTCATTTGGCGTTTGGCAAATTGATGGATGGCAATCTCAAGCCGAGTGACCATGTCGTCGTAAGATAATTGGCCAATGAGATATAATGTAAGGAATTTGTATTCCAATCCATAATAAATCAAATCTCCGGTTTCTATTCCGGAATCGAGCAACCGACGAACCTCTTCTACCATACCCTCATCC
>CALUTX010000136.1 GCA_944323815.1 uncultured Parabacteroides sp.
AGCATACTCAGATTGATGCCAATCGGACCGGGAATGAAATAGGTATACGAATAGCCACCGCTCCGCCGATAGACCGGACAGGTGTTCATGCACTCGCCACAGCGAATGCAGTTCAACGTGCGAACATGCTCCGGACGCGCCAAGATGTCGCTCCGTCCGTTATCGACAATGATGATATGAAATTCGCCACCCTCAGGCGGTTTGCAGTAATGAGAAGTGTAGGTAGTCGAAGACTGCCCCGTGCCCGAACGAGCCAACAAGCGGGTAAAGACGCCTAACGATTCCCGATTCGGCACAATCTTTTCCATCCCGAAAGTGGCAATATGGACTTTGGGAAACGAGGTTCCCATATCCGCATTCCCTTCATTGGTACAAACGACGATTTCACCTGTCGAGGCAACCGCGAAATTGGCGCCTGTCATAGCGACATCGGCTGTCAGGAACTTCTCGCGCATATCTTTGCGCACGGCGTGGGTCAGATAAGTCGGGTCAAAATTCCCTTTCTCCGTTCCCAATACGCGCTCCATCATCTTTCCGATTTCCTGCCGCTTGACATGGACAGCCGGCAAAACAATGTGACTGGGTTTCAGGTGCATCCATTGGAGAATGCGTTCGCCCAAATCGCTCTCGATGACATCATAGCCTTTCTCAAACAGGTAATCGTTCATCTCACACTCTTCGGTGAGCATCGATTTACTCTTGATGAGTGTGTGGGCATTGTGTTGCCGGAGAATTCCTTCCACAATCCGATTGTGTTCGGCTGCATCTTTCGCCCAATGGACAATCGCCCCATTAGCGGCCGCGTTTTTCTCAAATTCTTCTAACAACGTATCCAAATGACTGTTCGAATAGAGTTTAATCTCGCACGCCAAATCGCGCAGGCGTTCCCATTCAGGAAGCGAACGGCTCATCTTATCCCGTTTCATACGTACCAGCCAAAGTGTTTCATCGTGCCAAGCCTCTTTCTCACGATCTGCGACAAAACGGGCTGCTGCTATGGAATGTTTTGTACTCATAATCCGGATGCTAAAATTTCAACAATATGAATCGTCTTAATCGGGAGGTTGTCGCGTTTGATGACGCCGCTCATGTGCATCAGGCAGGAGCTGTCGGCTCCTGTGATGTATTCGGCTCCCGTACTCATGTGGTCTTTCACCTTGTCTTGTCCCATGCAAACCGAAACTTCCGGCTCTTCGATGGCAAACATGCCTCCGAAACCGCAACATTCGTCTACCCGCTTCGGCTCAAAGATTTCAATGCCTTTCACCAACGAAAGCAGGTTGCGCAACTTGGAATAATAAGGAATATTCCGTTCACTCGGCGAAGAGAGATGCAACTCGCGTACACCGTGACAACTGTTGTGAATGCTTACTTTATGAGGGAACTCGGCTTTCAATTCTTTCACCTGTATCACGTCGTGCAAAAACTCGCAAATATCATAAATCTTCTTGCTGTTCTGGCACACATGCCCGGCTTGCTTCAAAATACCCGGATGATTCTCTTTCACAAACGCCACACAACTGGCGGAAGGACCGACCACATACTCATATTGGCTGAACAACTCTTCCATCCGAAGCGCTAACTTCGTCGATTCTTGTTCGAATCCGGCATTCGCCATCGGCTGTCCGCAACAGGTCTGGTCTAATGGATAATCGACCTCCAAATCCAAACTCTTCAGCAACTTATATGAGGCGACACCGACCTCCGGATAGACTGCATTGATATAACAGGGGATAAATAATCCTATCTTCATCTTATTGGTTATTTTGAGAGCAAAAGTAACACTTTTCTCAAAAAACAAGCACGTCAATCCTGCGCAAAGTCTTTGATTCGTTGCTCTTCTGATAACTTGCAAACCAGCAACACGTTGTCTTTCTCTGCCACAATATAGCCGTCCAGCCCCTGCAAGACGACCTTTTTCAATCCTGAAACATGGACAATATTCCGTTGGCATTCATGCAATTGATGCGTTTTCCCAATCAACACATTCTCCTTTTCATCTTTAGGCAAAAGGGCATGCAAAGCCCCCCAACTGCCTAAGTCAGACCAGCCAAAATCGGCCGGCACGACATACACGTTGTCCGCTTTTTCCATCACGGCGTAATCAATGGATATGCGTTCACACGTCGGGAACAACTGACTCACCGCTTCCGGTTCCTCCTTCGTATAAAAGGCGGCATCCAACTGGTCAAAAACCGCAGCAATCTGCGGGACATATTGCCGCAAGGCCTTTTCGATTGTAGCCGCATTCCAAACAAAAATACCCGCATTCCAATAATAGTTTCCCGCCGCCAAATAATGTCGGGCGGTTTCCAAATCGGGTTTCTCTTTAAACTCCTTTACTTTTAGGACTTCATTTTCCACCTGTTCTCCAGTCGTTTCCGCAGAAATGTAGCCATATCCTGTGTCCGGCCGACAAGGATGAATGCCGATAGTCACAATCGCGTCCCTGTTTTCGATGAAATCCAATGCCTGACGAATCACCTGCCGGAAACAAGCAACATCCACCACCATCGCATCCGCCGGCGTCACGACCACCCGGACATCCGGATGCCGCTTCTTGATTTTCCAGCAAGCGTAAGCAATGCAAGGTGCCGTGTTCCGGGCAACAGGCTCCAATAGAATCTGTTCCGTCGGAATAGCAGGCAGCTGCTCCCGAACAATGTCTTGATATTTTTCGGATGTCACAATCCAAATATGTTCCGCCGGACAAATGCCGAGAAAACGGTCGACAGTCAGTTGAATCAGGCTTTTCCCGCATCCCAACACATCCATGAACTGCTTCGGGTGTTCCGGTGTACTCATCGGCCAAAAACGACTGCCGACACCGCCCGCCATAATGACAACATGCGTATGCGTATCCATATCCGTTACTGTTTCATTAAGTCATTCACATACCACTGGTACATCCGATGTACGCCCTCTTCAATCTCAATCCGGTGATGCCAGCCCAGTGCGTGCAACTTGCTGACGTCGGTCAGTTTCCGCATGGTTCCGTCAGGCTTTTCCGGATTAAAGACGATGCTTCCCTGATAACCGGTTTCACGCACAATCAAATCTGCCAGGCCGGCTATCGAAATTTCTTTTCCCGTTCCGATGTTGATGTGACAATTCCGAATATCGGTTGTACCTGGCTGATAGGTGTCTTTGAAATCGACATGTTCCATCACAAAGACGCTTGCGTCTGCCATCTCTTCGCTCCACAAAAATTCCCGAAGCGGTTTGCCTGTGCCCCACAATTCGACCTTTGCTTTACTAATGCCATATTTCGCCAACAACGCCAAAATCGTCTCTTCCGGTGCGTCGCCGCTGATGCCTTCCACCGGACGGGCATTCAAATCCTGCCGAATGGCTTGCCAATCGTTTTCATACAGACATTTGCCCAGATGGATTTTCCGAATCATGGCAGGCAAAACGTGGCTGCGCTCCAAGTCGAAATTGTCATTCGGACCATACAGATTGGTGGGCATCACCGCGATATAGTTTGTTCCATACTGCAAATTAAAGCTCTCACACAATTTCAGTCCCGCAATCTTGGCAATCGCGTATGGTTCGTTGGTATATTCCAACGGAGAGGTCAACAGCGCATCTTCTTTCATCGGCTGCACAGCGTCACGCGGGTAAATGCAGGTGCTGCCTAAAAACAACAGCTTCTTCACACCATGCCGGAAACTCTCTCCAATCACATTCTGCTGGATTTGCAAATTCCGGTAGATAAAATCCGCCCGATAGCAATTATTCGCCATAATCCCACCAACGTGAGCCGCTGCCAGAATCACATATTCCGGCCGCTCGCTGTCAAAAAAAGCACGGACAGCTACCGCATCTTGCAAATCCAACTCCTGATGCGTCCGCCCAACCAAATGATGATACCCCTTTGTTTCCAGATTACGCCAGATGGCAGAGCCGACCAAACCCCGATGACCTGCCACATAAATCTTTGCAGATTTTTCCATCTTCCGTCAGTCCTCCACCTTCGACTTTAGATACAATTTCTTCACAAAACGCATGTCATGCCGAACCATAATCCGAACCAACTCTTCAAACGAAGTCTGTTGCGGGTTCCAGCCCAAAAGCGTCTTCGCTTTAGTCGGGTCGCCCAACAATTGCTCAACCTCTGCCGGACGGAAATATTTCGGGTCGACTTCCACCAACGCTCTTCCTGTCTGCACGTCGATTCCTTTCTCCTCGATTCCTTGACCTTCCCAACGCAGTTCGATACCGGCTTCACGAAATGCCAACGTACAAAATTCACGTACCGAGTGATATTCGCCCGTCGCAATCACGAAATCTTCCGGCGTATCATGCTGAAGCATCAGCCACATACATTCTACATAGTCCTTCGCATAGCCCCAGTCACGCAACGCATTCAGATTCCCCAAATACAGCTTGTCTTGAAAACCTTGCGCAATGCGCGCTGCCGCCAACGTGATTTTCCGTGTGACAAACGTTTCGCCCCGCCGCTCGCTCTCATGATTGAACAAAATTCCGTTCACGGCAAACATGCCGTAACTTTCCCGATAGTTTTTCGTAATCCAAAAACCATACTGTTTGGCTACGCCGTATGGCGAACGCGGATAAAACGGTGTCGTTTCCCGCTGCGGAACCTCTTGCACCAGCCCAAACAGTTCAGAGGTTGAAGCCTGATACAAGCGCGTCTTCTTTTCCAATCCCAAGATGCGGACTGCCTCCAAAATACGCAGCGTCCCGACGGCATCCGCCTCTGCCGTATATTCCGGCACATCGAAGCTGACCTTCACATGGCTCTGCGCCGCCAAATTATAGATTTCATCCGGCTGTACCGCCTGAATGATACGAATCAAGGAACTGCTGTCCGTCATGTCGCCCCAATGCAAGTTGATTAACCGGCTCTGCTTCATGTCGCGCACCCACTCATCCAAATACAGATGCTCAATGCGCCCGGTGTTGAACGACGACGAACGGCGCATGATACCATGCACCTCATATCCTTTTTCTATTAATAACTCGGCCAGAAAAGAACCATCCTGGCCGGTTATTCCTGTAATCAATGCCGTTTTCATCTTTATCGGATTCAAATTTCATGCAAATGTACGACACAAATCACGGCATTCCAAATTACACCTGCTATCATTGCTCTGCCGACTGTGTTTTTCCCCACTCAGAAGGATTCGGCCCCATTTGCAAAACAAGCGTTCCACCTGCCATCAAATCGGCATGAGTCAGGTAACAATGGTTATAAGGCTTGCCGTTCAGCGTAGCGCTTTGAATATAGACATTCTCAGGAGAATTATCTTTTGTCTCCACCACAAAAGAGTTACCCGAAGCGTATTTCGAATCTAACCGGAACTCAATTCGGTCGAACGCCGGGCTTGTAATCTCATAGCGCAAATCGCCCGGACAAATCGGATAGATACCGGAGGCAGCCAGCACGTACCACGCGGACATCTGCCCGACATCTTCATTTCCCACCAAACCGGTTACTTCATTCCGATAGGCATTCCGACAAATATCGCGGCTCCATTTCTGCGTGAGCGACGGTTCGTTCAAGCGATTGAAAAGGAACGGCACGTGATGCACCGGTTCATTGGCGTGGTTGTAATAGGCATTCCAAAGGTAATCACGTGGCGTCTTCTCGAACATGTCTGTCAAATCGGCCAGCACCTTCTCGCGTCCGCCCATCAAACGAATCATCCCGTCGATGTCGTGCGGGACAAACCAACCCTGCTGGTACGCATTACACTCCATGCAGCCATATCCCTCTTGCAAACGTCCCTTTTCCGGCAGCGGCAGGAATGCGCCTTTCTCGTCGCGCGGCCTGAACCAACCATAATCCGTATCATAAAGCGACGCATACGATTTAGATTTTTGGTCGAATAGTTGCTGGTCTTCTTCCTTCTCGAGCCACTCGGCAAGGCGCGCCATACACCAATCGGTATAGGCATATTCCAACGTGTGCGAAATACTGCTTCCTCCTGTCGTATATCCTTTCTCTCCGTTTCCAAACAGGCGAGAGGTGTTCACCGCATATTGATAAGCTTTCTCCACATCATACTCCCGGATTCCCTTCGCATAGGCGTCGCAAAGGACTGAAAGCGCCGGATTTCCCAACATGCAGCCGGTATAGGCATTCAGCAGTTCCCAACGTTCCAAATATTCCTTTCCGCTCTGCTCGGCTATCTCGACCAGCGAGTTAATCAAATCGTTTACCACCGTCGGACTGATAATTGTCTGCAACGGCATTTGGCTGCGGAACACATCCCAGCCGCTGAAGATGGTACGCTTCTCAAAACGGTCGGTTTGATGCACCTGATTGTCGGCTCCCCTGTACTCTCCGTTCACGTCACTGCAAATACGCGGATCAATCATCGTGTGATACAAAGCGGTATAAAAGACTGTCTTTTCATCCTCCGAACCACCCTCGATTTTCACCTTTGCCAACGCATCGTCCCACAGACGGGAACAGGTCGCATGAACCTCGTCGAAATCCCATCCTTTCATTTCAGCCAACAGATTCGCCTCCGCATTCTCCACGCTGGTAAACGAAATGCCGCTCTTCAGGAGAATTTCTTCCCCCTCTTTCGTGTCAAAATTCGCATAGAAACCGATGTGTTTCCCCTCAAACGCCGTCACATCGGAATGAACAGTCGCTTTCCGGGCTACTTCTTGATAACGGTCGCTCTCTATATCCTGCCGCTTACGGCTCCAATCGTCCGGAATCTCTGCCGACCAGACGCCATGTTCACGGAAAGGCTTCGAAAAAGAGGCATAGAAATAGACCGTATAATCGGCGTTCCCTGCGCCATTGCCCCAGCCACCGCCTTCCGGCGTGCAGCGCATCCAGCCTTTAATTGTATGGTCGTCGACCACCTCTACAGACTGGCGAACCGACGTACCGCCTACGCGACGTGCCAAATCAATCTGAATACGCGCCTCTTGGCTCTCTGAGAAGGTAAACCGGAGCATCCCGCTATGTGGCAAAGCCGTCGCTTCTGCCTTCACGTTGTAATCGGTTAGCAGCACCGAATAGTAACCGGCCGACGCCTTTTCCGATTGTTTGTCATAACGGGAACGATACCCCTCTTCCGGCTTTTCTGCCCGACCGGCTGCGGTATGAAGCGGTCCGACGGTCGGCATCACCAAGAAATTACCCAAATCGCCATACCATCCGATTCCGGACATCTGCGTAAAAGCAAATCCCTCTATGGTTGTATGTTCATAACTATATCCCGGCCCGTTGTCCCCTCCGGTAATGGTGTTCGGGCTGACCTGCACCATTCCGAAAGGAGCAGTCGCACCAGGAAAGGTCTTCCCCAACCCGTGATAACTCCCGGCTGCTTTCGTATTTGTTGTTGCCCCGATAAAAGGATTCACATACGAAGAGAGCGGTGGATCCTGCATCTCTTGTTTTACAGGCTGACAAGCGGCGCAAAACGCCGCTCCCAAGACACCCCACAACAGGGATTTGAAATTTATACAATTCATGATTTTACTATCTTTCTTTTTCACAACGTTACCGTCTCTCCCGCTTTCAGCGAAATCGTCTTTACCGAATCTTGATAACGGACACGAATTTTCTGTTTATACTTGGAAGTGATTTTGGCAGAAGACAATTTTCCAGCTTTCCACTCCATGTCTACCGTGATTCCGCCTCGTCCACAAAGTCCTTTTATTTCACCGTTCTCCCAGCTACTGGGTAACGCCGGTAACAGATGGATTTCCCCGTTATGGCTTTGGAGCAACATTTCGGCGATACCAGCCGTACCACCAAAGTTCCCGTCAATCTGGAAAGGCGGATGGACATTGAACAAATTGCTTTGCGTAGTCTTCGCCAGCAGCAGCCGGACGTTCTCGCCCGCTTCGTCGCCATCCATTAATCGGGCATAAAAGTTAATCAT
>CALUTX010000137.1 GCA_944323815.1 uncultured Parabacteroides sp.
GATGTAACACAGTGTCAGGGTTTCAAAACTTAAGAATTTTCCAAACTCCGTCTCGCTGTCTTCGCATACGAGCACCATGTTTTCAATACGGATGCCATATTCTCCGGCACGATAAATGCCCGGCTCGTCGCTCATCACCATGCCCGGTTCCAACACGACGGGATTCTCTTCCATGCGGATGCTTTGCGGCCCTTCGTGTACGTTCAAGCAATGGCCGATTCCGTGGCTGGTCCCGTGCAGGTAGTTGATACCGGCGTCCCACAACGCTTTGCGGGCAAAGGCGTCTATCTGGCTGCCGCGCGTGCCTGCCGGGAACTTGCATTTGGCGATGCCGATTGTCCCTTTCAGGGCGCGGGTGAAGTCTTTTTTCATCTGTTCGGTGGGCTGCTCGCACAGGGCGATTGTGCGGGTGACGTCAGTTGTACCGTCCAAATATTGCGCTCCGCAGTCGAGCAAATAAAGGCTTTGCTTTCCTAATTCGACATGGCATTCCGGCGTAGGGGCATAATGAACAATCGCCGCATGTGCGCCATAGCTGGAGATGCTCTCAAAGCTGTCCATGATGTATTGCGGTTGCTCGGAACGCAGTTTGATCAATTGCTCGGCTGCGCTTAGCTCGGTCACTTTCTCGCCCGCCTTCAAGCTGTTTTCCAGCCAGAAGTAGAATTTGGTCAGCGCGATGCCATCTTTCAGAACCGCGTTCCGGAAACCTTTGATTTCGGTCGCGTTCTTGATACTTTTGAGGCAATTGGCAGGCGAGATGCCTTCCACCAATTCGCAATGTTTGGGCAAAGCGTTGAATATGGCGACGTTGGTCCGGTTGCTGTCGATGAATACGCGCGTTTGTTCGGGCAGGCGTGAAAGATAGGTTCCCAACATCCCGTAATCGGCTAGTGTGACCCCCTCCGCCTTTAGGTGTTGGGCGACTTCGTGAGGCAGTTTTTTCGGGCTGATGAAAAGCACCGTTTCTTTGGGGGAGATGAAAGCATAGCTGACAACGACCGGATTGTATGCCACATCCGTCCCGCGGATATTGAATGTCCATGCCACTTCGTCCAATGCAGAGAGAATCGTGCAATCTGCGCCCGCCTCTTCGAGTTTTTGGTTGATGGCGTGCAATTTTTCTTGGGTGGATTGGCCGCTCAACTCAATCGGCATTTCGAAAAGCGGTGCTTCCGGTAGGGCCGGACGATCTTTCCACAGTCCGTCTAACAGGAGGCTGTTTGTGTTGAGGCGGATTCCCTTTTTGCCAAGCGTTTGCTCCAATGCGCGGGCATCGTTCAGGCTGTACGTCTCGCCATTCAATCCGACGGTTTGTCCTGCCTGCAATTCTTGCTTTAGAAAGTCGGGGAGGGAAAGCGTTTCGGGCAATCCGAGTTTGTAGAGTTCGATGCCGGTATCTTCCAGTTGGGAAGCAGCCTGCAAGAAGTAGCGGGAATCTGTCCATAACCCGGCTTTATGGGCCGTTACGACCACTGTGCCCGCCGAGCCGGTGAATCCTGAAATCCATTCTCTGTATTTCCAGCAATCAGCCGGATATTCGCTCATGTGCGGGTCGGACGTCGGAATTACATAAGCGTCTATTTGATGCTGTTTCATCGCCTCTCTGAGAGCCGCGATGCGTTCGGGTATATTTGTCTTCATTTTACACATTGTTTTTTCGATGCACTACATAACATACTTGCAAAAATATAAATTCTGCCCCAAAGAAGAAAGAGCTTGTATCGTAATAGCCGGGTAAATGAAAATACTCGCCGGGTATTTGAGGTTACCCGGCGGGGAGTTTGTTTATTATCTCACTTATTTCTCTTCCTTCAATAGCGGCCAGTTGGTATCCGGCGTATGTTCGCGCTCCATGATGGCCTTCAGTTCGGCGACTTTCTCCGGGAATTGCTCCAAAACGTTGTGTCGTTCCGACGGGTCGGAGGCAAGGTTGTAGAGCTCGTAGTGCGGGTTTTTGCCCCGAATGTCCATGTGAATCAGTTTCCACGGGCCTTTGCGGACGGCTTGCCGACCGTTCATCTCCTGAAATTCAAAGTAGAGGAAGTCATGTTCTTGTTGCCCTTTCTTGCCTTCCAAGAGGGGAAGGAGGTTGACGCCATCCCGCGCCGGTTGTTTGGCTTTCGGTTGGAGGATGGCTTCGAACGTGGGCATCAAATCCCAGAAGGAACACATGAAGTCGGTTTCCGTACCGGCCTCGACATGTCCGGGCCAAGAGACAATCATCGGGACGCGGATGCCGCCTTCGTAGAGGTCGCGTTTGTAGCCCCGGTAGATGCCGTTGCTGTTGAAGAAATCGGGGTCGGCGCCTCCCTCTTTATGCGGACCGTTATCGCTGGAGAAGATGATAATCGTGTTGTCATACAATCCTTTCTCCTTCAGCTTTTGGACGATTTGCCCGACGTAAACATCCAGTCGATAGACCATCGCGGCGAACGTTGCGTGCGGATAGAACTGCGAGCAGTAGCCTCCTTTGCGGAAAGCCGGGTTGCCGGGTTCAGTTCCTTTGAAGGGTTTTTCCGGAAATTGACCGCGGAATTTCTGGATGATGCTGTCTTCCGGCACAATCAGTTCGGCGTGCGGAAGAATAGTCGGATACCAAAGGAAGAAAGGCTCGTCGGCATTCATATTGTCGATGTATTCCAATGCCTTTTGGTGGATGAGGTCTTGCGAATAGGTTCCTTGACCGTACTGCACGTTCAGGTTGTTATCTTTAAGCTCCACCCGCTTGTCGTTGTCCCAAAGATGGTCGGGGTAGTAGCTGTGCGCCAACAACTGGCAGTTGAAACCGAAGAAGGTGTCGCAACCTTGATTCTTCGGGTCGCCGGTGGAGCCGATGAATCCCAATCCCCATTTGCCGAAAGCGGAAGTCTTGTAACCGGCCTCTTTCATCACCTCGAAAATCGTGCGTGCATCGGCAGGGAGCGGGAATTGTCCTTCGGGATCGAGCTCCATATTGCCGCGTACGGGCGTATGTCCGCTGTGCGTTCCCGTCAGCAGGCAGGAGCGGGAAGGGGCGCTTACCGTCGTGCCTGAATAGCATTGGGTGAAGCGCATGCCGCTTTGCGCCAGCCGGTCGATGTTAGGAGTCATGAACTTCTCTTGCCCGTAACAGCTCAGGTCGCCATAGCCTAAGTCGTCGGCAAGGATAAAAACGATGTTGGGTTGCTTTTCTTTGTTTGTTTCTGCATGGACGAAAGGGGCGGCCAACAGAAGAGATGCTGAGAATGTAATCGTCGCTTGTTTCATTATCGTTAGTTTTGTCTGATGAGTCACAAAGTTACATTATTTCATGAGAATGTGTATCTTTGCCCGGAAACTAAAAAGAGGAAAGAACGTGGCGAAGATAGTTGAAACTCCCTTGATGAAGCAATACTTCGATATTAAGGCGAAACATCCGGATGCAATCCTGCTGTTTCGGGTAGGAGACTTTTACGAGATGTATGGCGAAGATGCGGTGACAGGGGCGGAGATATTAGGTATTGTGCAGACCAAGAAGGCGAACGGCCCGGGGCAGACCATCGAAATGGCAGGTTTCCCGCACCACGCCTTGGACAGCTATTTGCCTAAGCTGGTGCGTGCCGGCAAGCGTGTGGCTATCTGCGACCAGCTGGAAGACCCGAAGCTGACGAAGAAGTTGGTGAAACGGGGCATCACGGAGCTGGTGACGCCTGGTGTTTCCATCAACGACAATATCCTGAATCATAAGGAGAACAATTTTCTCGCCGCCATTCATTTCGGGAAAGACAACTGCGGCGTTTCGTTCCTCGACATTTCGACCGGCGAGTTCCTGACGGCGGAAGGGAAGACGGATTATGTGGACAAACTGCTGAACAACTTCTCGCCGAAGGAGGTTTTGGTCGAGCGCGGCAACCGGAAGCGTTTCGAGGAGGCGTTCGGCCCGCGTTTCTTTATCTATGAGTTAGACGATTGGATATTCACGGCCGAGTCGGCCAACGACCGCCTTTTAAAGCATTTCGAAACAAAGAACCTGAAAGGCTTCGGCATCCAACATTTGAAGTTAGGCATCATCGCCTCAGGCGCTATCCTCTATTATTTGGACCAAACACAGCACACCCACATCTCACACATCACGTCGCTTTCCCGCATCGAGGAGGAACGCTACGTGCGCTTGGATAAGTTCACCGTTCGCAGCTTGGAACTGGTCGGGACGATGAACGAAGAGGGCACCAGCCTGTTGGACGTGCTGGACAAGACCGTTTCGCCGATGGGTTCCCGGATGCTGCGCCGTTGGGTGCTCTTCCCGCTGAAAGATGTCAAACCCATTCAGGAGCGGCAGGACGTGGTGGAATACTTCTTCCGGCATCCGGAGATGAAAGATTTATTGGAGGAGAAGTTAGAACAAATCGGCGACTTGGAGCGCATCATCTCGAAGGTCGCAGTCGGACGCGTCTCGCCGCGCGAGGTGGTGCAGTTGAAGGTTGCCTTGCGCGCTATCGAGCCGATGAAGGAGGCGTGCATGAACAGCAGCGAGCCGAGCCTTTGTCGCATTGGCGAGCAGCTGAACGCCTGTGCCCTGATTCGGGACCGCATCGAGAAGGAGATCAACAACGACCCGCCTGCGTTGCTCAATAGGGGAGGGGTGATTGCTTCCGGCGTCAATGAGGAGCTGGACGAGTTGCGTTCGATTGCTTATTCAGGCAAAGACTACCTCATGAAGGTGCAGCAGCGCGAAATCGAGCTGACCGGCATTTCGAGCTTGAAAATCGGCTTCAACAACGTTTTCGGCTACTACATCGAGGTGCGTAATACCTACAAAGATAAAGTGCCCGCCGAGTGGATTCGCAAACAAACGCTGGTCAACGCCGAACGCTACATCACCGAGGAGCTGAAAGAGTATGAAGAGAAGATATTGGGCGCCGAAGAGAAGATTCTCTCCTTGGAAGCCCGCCTCTTCAACGAGCTGGTGCTCTGCCTGACGGAATACATTCCGCCCATCCAACTGAACGCGAACCTGATTGCGCGCTTGGATTGCCTCCTCTCGTTTGCGAAGGTGGCAGAAGCGAACCGCTACATCCGCCCGTTGGTGGACGACTCGGCGGTAATCGACATCAAAGCAGGCCGCCATCCCGTCATCGAAAAGCAGTTGCCCGCCGACGAACCCTATATCGCCAACGACGTCTTTCTGGACGACGACACGCAGCAGATTATCATCATCACGGGCCCGAATATGGCGGGAAAATCGGCCCTGCTCCGCCAGACGGCCCTGATTACGCTGATGGCGCAAATCGGCAGCTTCGTCCCGGCCGAATCGGCGCGCATCGGGATTGTGGATAAGATTTTCACGCGCGTAGGAGCGTCGGACAACATCTCCGTCGGCGAGTCTACGTTCATGGTGGAGATGAACGAGGCATCGAACATCCTCAACAACCTTTCGTCGCGCAGCCTCGTGCTCTTCGACGAGTTGGGGCGGGGGACAAGTACGTACGACGGCATCTCGATTGCGTGGGCGATTGTCGAATATATCCACGAACATCCGACAGCACGCGCCAAAACGCTCTTCGCGACGCACTACCACGAGCTGAACGAGATGGAAGCCTCCTTCAAGCGCATCAAAAATTACAACGTCTCGGTGAAGGAGGTAAACAATAAGGTCATCTTCCTGCGTAAATTGGTGCGGGGCGGCAGCGAGCACAGCTTCGGTATCCACGTCGCCAAGATGGCGGGGATGCCGAAGAGCATCGTAAAGCGTGCGAACGATATCTTGAAGCAATTGGAGACGGAAAACCGGCAAGACAGCATAGCGGGCAATCGAAAAGGTATCCGCAGCAAGCCCGTGAAAACCATCGCCTCGACGGCGGAGGGCTACCAACTGAGCTTCTTCCAGCTGGACGACCCCGTGCTCAGCCAAATTCGCGATGAGATAAAAAATTTGGACCTAAATAATCTGACACCTATCGAAGCGCTGAACAAACTAAGTGAAATCAGAAAAATTATTACAGGAAAATGAAGAGAAGAAAGCATGATTTGGGCGAATGGCTGATGGCCGTCCGCCCTTGGTCTTTTCCGGCGTCGGCCATGCCGGTAGTGGTGACATTGGCCTATCTGTTTGCCTGCCACGAGACAGTAAATTGGCTGAACGGCGCATGGGCGCTCCTGAACATCGTCTTGTTTCATGCCGCCTCCAACATCTGGAGCGACTATTTCGATTATAAACACAAGGTAGACACGGAAGAATCCTTCGGCGTGAAGATACTGACCTCCGGGCAGTTCGCCCCGAAAGAGATTTTCTGGGGGGCGTTGCTCCTGCTGGGCGTGGCTTGCCTTGCCGGTGCGGGCCTTTGGCTCCGGACGGGGATGCCGCTGCTCTACATCGGGTTGGGCGGATTGGCGTGCGCCGTGTTGTATCCCTACATGAAGTACCGCGCGCTGGGCGACATCGTGATATTCATCTCCTACGCACTGCTGCCGATGCTGGGCACGGCGTATGTAGCCGTCGGGCGCATCGACTGGCAGACCTTCTACCTCGCGTTGCCCGTCGGACTGATTACCGTCGCCATCTTGCATGCCAATAATACGCGCGACGTGCAGACCGACCGTCGTGCGGGCATCCATACGCTCGTCATGTGCCTCGGTCGTCGTGCCTCCGTCGGATTGTATGCCTTCGAGGTATTGTTTCCCTTCCTTTGGATTAGTTATTATGCCGCAAATGGGGTGCTCCCCGCATGGAGCCTGCTGATATGGCTCGCACTCGTCCCCGCGTTACAGAATACACGTTCGGCTGTCCGCTCTTTCAAAGAGGGCGCTGCCGTCATTGTCCGATTGGACGAGAAAACCGCACAGTTCCAACTGCTTTTCAGCCTGTTGTTGGCGGTAGCGTTTGTCCTGGCAGGATACATGTAGAAAGCGGACGCAGACGACGCAAAAGACGCAGAGGGGCGCAGACTTTTGAACTAAAAATAAAGTCTGCGTCCCTCTGAGTTTTCTGCGTCGTCTGCGTCCAAGATGTATCAGAGACCTCCCGGACGTTCTTCGCCACCGCCTTCTTCTTCCTCGCCTCCGGATTCTTCAGGTGTTTCAGGCTCCGAAGTTTCACCGCCACCCAAGTCGCCCGGCTTTTCGCCCTCCGAAGGATTCTGCGTGGTCGGCTGCCCGAT
Source organism: uncultured Parabacteroides sp. (assembly GCA_944323815.1). Lineage (GTDB taxonomy): Bacteria > Bacteroidota > Bacteroidia > Bacteroidales > Tannerellaceae > Parabacteroides. Next base: position 7,119 of record CALUTX010000137.1, read on the forward strand.
AACTTCGCGCTTATAATGGATGATTTCCGTGTTCACATAGTCGATGAAGTCGGCATATTCCGTCTCCTCTTCGATAAGCGCAAGCGCGTTGACCCACTTGACCAGCGTCCGATAAGCATTGTCCACTGCTTTTCGCGCCGCTTTCATGGCCCCGACAGTAATATTCATCCGTTCTTCCGTCCGGCTATTCTTCAATGTCCGGATACGTTCATTGACCTCCTTCAGGGCTGTTACAAAAGGAGTAAGTCCCAGTGTGTTGACCTCTGATTGATATTTTCCTTCCAGGTCGGCAATGAAGTTGATGAGCAAACCTATCTGCTTGTCTATTTGTCCCTGCGGGTTGATGTTATAATCAATGATGTGTTGATTTAATACTTTGGCGGCCTTCGACACGCTTTCGTTCGAAAGGTTCAAGAACCCTTTTACCGCCTGCTTATAGCCGGAATAGAATGCGTCACACTCTTTGTCTGCCGCCGCGATGTCGTCTGTCAACAGGCTTTTTTGAGATAACTTCATCGCTGCATCCTCTTCGCCGATGGCAGCCTTGAGTAGATTGATTTGAGGTGCAACTTTTGTGCTGACCTTCTCGTCGGCCTCTGCACGAGCTAAAATGTTACTTACAAAAAGGAAATGTGCGCCATTATTCATACGGTCTAAGGCAATGGTTCCAATTTCTTTCATGATTATTATATGATTTTAAATTTATACTAAGCAGCAAACGTTGTTTCCTGCCATTATCGGGGACGA
>CALUTX010000138.1 GCA_944323815.1 uncultured Parabacteroides sp.
TTCTTGTCTGGCTTCACGGCTAAGTTGGCAGGTACGGAACGTGGTATTACGGAACCGACTCCGACATTCTCTGCTTGTTTCGGTGCTGCATTCTTGAGCTTGCACCCGACGAAGTACGGCGAAGAGCTGGTTAAGAAGATGGAAAAGGTTGGTGCTAAGGCATACTTGGTAAATACAGGTTGGAACGGTACAGGCAAGCGTATCTCTATCCGCGATACACGTGGTATCATCGACGCTATCTTGGATGGTTCAATCGACAAGGCTCCGACGAAGACTATTCCGTATTTCAACTTTACGGTTCCGACAGAATTACCGGGTGTTGATCCCAACATCTTGGATCCGCGTGATACTTATGCTGATGCTTCTGAGTGGACGAAGAAAGCTGAGGATTTGGCTGGTCGTTTCATCAAGAACTTCACGAAGTTCACGGGTAACGAAGCCGGAAAGGCGTTGGTTGCTGCTGGTCCGAAATTGTAATTCATATCTAAATATAGGGAAGCGCAGTCTTAGGGCTGCGCTTTTTTTATATATATACATTAAATTTAGAAAAGTGTTAGGTTGTTTTAATATCTATGCGTATCTTTACGTCCTCAATTAATAGTTTTAATGTGGGGGTGGAGTATAGAATGAGTAAACATATAATATGGTTGGTAGGATTTCTTCTTTTGTTGTTATCATGCGGAGAAAAAATGGCATACCGAATTGAAGGCAAGTTGTCTAATTTGGAAGATCAGACGTTATATGCTGTTTTTGAAAACGATGGTGGTACGAAAGAGGTAGATACGATTATGTGTGAAGAACCGGGACATTTCCTGATTGAACGGATGCAAGGTGATTTCCAAGAGATAACGCTTTTTTTTAATCAGAAAACGCAATGGATAACCGTCTATCCGGAAAAAGGAAAGAAGATAACAATTTCTGGCGATGTGGAATATCCGGCAATGCTTCAGGTGAAAGGAGGGCGTTTGAATGATCGTCTTTCCGACATGAAAAGCGAGTTGACTCCATTATTGAAAGAACAAACTGATTTGCTTCGGCAATTGGGACAGGGAAAGAAGGGTGGAGTTAATCGTTCGATAAAAGAAACAGATGTCGCATCCCGATTGGCAAATGTCAATCATCAGTTGGAAGAGGCTGTTGCGGAAATTGTAAAAAAGAATCCGGATGAAACAGCTTCCGTGGTTTTGCTTCAACAATATTTCATGAAGCCGGATGATACGCGTATGTTGGATGAATTGCTGGCTGTGTTGGACCCTAAATTGAAGGATTTTTATTTGGTTCGGAGTTTGGAAGGGTACAGCGAGCGAGTGAATCGAACGGCATTGGGGGCAGAGGCTCCGGATTTTGATGTAAAAGATATTTATGGAACGCCTGTCTGTTTAGATTCCTTTCCGCAAAAATACGTCTTATTGGCTTTTACGGCTCCATGGTGTGACATGTGCCAGACCGAAGATTTGTATTTGGATGAAATTGCCATGCAATATCCGAAAGATAAATTGGACATGCTATTGGTGAGTTTAGACGATGACCAAAGACGGGTACGCAAGGTATTGGCTAAGGATAGTATTGACTGGAATTTGGTTACCGACTCGGCGGGGCAGGCGGTGATGTTGTTTGATTTGTACAATGTGAATGCTTTACCTCGTTGTTTTTTAATTGACGAAGAGAAAAAAATTATTTTGAAAACGGATAATGGAATAGAGGTCAAGCAGACATTGGAAAAATTGATAGAATAAGTTCTCTTTCTTAATAAATTAGCAATCATAATCTTTAACTATGTTAGTCAAATCTTATGCCGCTGCTGTGCAGGGAATATCGGCGACGACAATTACAATTGAGGTTAGTTGTACAAAAGGAATACAGTTCTTTTTGGTGGGACTTCCGGATGTGGCAGTCCGGGAAAGTCATGAACGCATCATTTCTGCGCTTCAGGTGAGTGGTTATAAATTCCCGCGTAATCGTATAGTGATAAATATGGCTCCGGCTGATATACGGAAAGAGGGGTCGGCATACGATTTGCCCCTTGCTATTGGAATATTAGCTGCTGCCGGAGAATTGGATGCTTCCCGGTTAGATCAATTTATGATGATGGGAGAACTCTCTTTGGATGGGAGTCTACAACCGGTTAAAGGGATACTTCCAATAGCAATCAAGGCGCGTGAAGAGAAGTTCAAAGGGTTGATAGTCCCGAAACAGAATGCTCGTGAAGCTGCAGTCGTCAATCAGTTGGATGTCTATGGTGTTTCGACGATTCGGGAGGTGATTGAATTTCTTGCCGGTCGGCAAACGCTGGAGCCTACGGTGGTAAACACGCGCGAAGAATTTTATGCACGTCAGTTTCAGTTTGATTCAGATTTCTCAGATGTCCGTGGACAGGAAAATGTAAAACGTGCACTTGAGGTGGCAGCAGCAGGCGGGCATAATTTGATATTGATAGGGCCACCCGGTAGTGGTAAATCGATGTTGGCGAAACGATTGCCTTCCATCTTACCTCCTTTCACTTTACAGGAATCGCTGGAGACGACAAAGATTCATTCCGTAGCAGGCAAAATAGGTGTGAATACCTCATTGATGGCCCAACGTCCTTTTCGCTCTCCTCATCATACGATTTCCAATGTGGCCATGGTGGGAGGCGGTAGTTCTCCCCAGCCAGGAGAGATTAGTCTGGCGCATAACGGAGTGTTGTTTCTGGATGAATTGCCCGAGTTTAACCGAAGTGTGCTTGAAGTGTTGCGGCAGCCGTTGGAAGATCGTTGCATCACGGTTTCTCGTGCCCGCTTTTCAGTTGAATATCCTGCTAATTTTATGTTGGTGGCTTCTATGAATCCCTGTCCGTGTGGCTATTATAATCACCCGGATCGTCCCTGTCTGTGTTCTCCCGGAGCCGTTCAGCGTTATATGAACCGCATATCGGGCCCGTTGTTGGATCGTATAGATATTCAGATTGAAGTCGTACCTGTTCCTTTCGAGAAGATGTCAGAGCTGCATCCTTCTGAAAGCAGTGAATCCATACGGGCACGGGTGGTGAAGGCGCGTGCGATTCAGGAAACACGTTTTGCATCTTATGAGGGGATTCATTGTAATGCTCAAATGACTTCTAAACTTCTTCGGGAATATGCCGTGCCAGATACTGCCGGTCTGTCTCTTTTGAAAATCGCCATGCAGCGGTTGAATCTTTCAGCGCGTGCTTACGATCGTATATTGAAAGTATCACGCACAATAGCGGATTTGGACGGTTCATCGGAAATAGAATCACGCCATATTGCGGAAGCAATTAATTATCGGAATTTGGACAGGGAGACATGGGGCATGTAAAAATGTGACGAATCAACTGTTCCTGTATTCCAATGGCCCCATGCCTACATACCGTTTGAAATATTTACCGAAGAACGACATGTTGGTGAAATTCAGCGAACAGGCGATGTCGTGAATACTTAAATTGGTTGATTTTAGTTGCGCTTTGGCATCCATAATGACCATGGATGTGATGATTTCCACACACGTTTTGCCCGTTGTCTGTTTGACGATTGTGCTAAGATGTGCTTGCGTGATTTGTAATTGCTGGGCATACCACGCCACGGAGCGTTGGGTGGTATAGTTTTGCATGACCAGCCGATTAAAATTCTTGCTGATTTGTTCAGCCCTTGAAAGTAAGACTTTATTCTGAGGTTTGTCTTTGTAGAGCACATTGAGCCCGATAAGTATGCCTGACAATAGATGGTTCAGTAAAGCCTCGTTGACAGAGGGACCAAAAGTTTCGTACACCTTGAGTAACAGGGAAAAGTAGTCTTCTAATAATTCCGTTCTCTGTTCCTTGATTTCGATGATAGGATAATCTTTTACGGCATAATGGATGTCAATGGCCGGTTTGCGTGTATCCGTCCGGTTGATGAAATCGGAAGAGAATCCCATGAAGTAAATCTCGACGTCACCTTCTACCTTGTGGATTTGTAGGATGGTGCCGGGTTGAATTGTGATAAGGGTATTTGCTTTTACCCGGTAACGAGTTAGGTTGAGAGATGCTTCAATATCTCCTTTCCGGCAGAACGCGAATATGCCCGCTTTTAGCCGGCACGGATAATTCGCATATAAGCTGAGTAAACTAATATCGTTTTGAGTAAGTTTGCCGATTACCCAGTTGTCGGGGAGGTCTATTTTGGGGATATCATTTTCCATATTTTGTTAGAATTTTAATCCAAAGACAAAGGTATAAAATAAAATGACTAAGGGGTGGAAAAATAAAAAACAGGACACAAAAGAAAAAATAAAGAATTGGATGGTTTGGATTAGAAAGAAATTTTTTGTTGTCCATAAGTGAAAGGCTAAAAAAAAGAACATTCAATAACATAAATAGACCTTGTGAGAGTTTAAACTTTGTTGTTCTTTTGCAGCGATTTTTATAAGGTAAAAGATAAATGAAACATCGCTGTAGAGATGTGAAACTTGAATGGTTTTGCGTGTGGATAGGTTTAGTCGCTCTTTTTTCGTGCGAGTCAAACCAATTGGGAACAGATTATGTGGGAAAGTTGAGGTTATCATTGATCGCAGATACAACCTCTTTGAGTAAAGGGGTAAATGGAGTGACCAAAGCCGTGAATGCAGGAGAGTTTGATGCGTTTTTGACAACCTCGGATTATCGGATTTGTATCTTACAAGAGACAGATACAATGCATATTTATGAACGTTTTGACGAGATGCCTGCCGAAGTCGAGTTGAAAGAGGGGGCTTATACACTGATTGCCGAGAAGGGAAATAACTTACCGGCGGCTTTTGAAAACCCTTATTTTGCGGGGAGCGTGGATTTCTCGATTCGGGCAGATATGAGTACTCCCATAGATGTAACCTGTACGTTGGCGAATGCGCGGATAACAGTCGAATATACGGACGATTTCAAGGAGGCCTATTCGGATTATACGGTGCTGCTTAGTTCTGCCTTTACCTCGAATGATTTGGAAATTGCCAAAGGGGAAACGCGTCCAGCTTATGTACAGGTCGCCAAAGAGGGTTCGGAGTTAGGAGTTGCCATCCGCCTGAAGAAGGTGAATGAGGAGGAGGAAAAGACCTATCACGTTCCGACGCCTCTGTCCATCGAACGTCGGCAGAATATCCGGTTGATATTTAAGACGGACGGTGCCGCTTTGGAAGGCATCGGCTTGGAAGTCCTTTTGGATGATGAGTTGACAGAACTGACATTGAACGAAGGCATCCCTGATTTCATGTGGAAACCGTTTGAGAAACCGACATTGTCGGCGATTGACTTTCAGGATGGCGATGAAATTAAGATCAGTGGAACATATGAAAAAAATCCGACCATTGGTTTTGTTATGCCTGCTGGTATTTCTTCTTTGTGTATCAAGCAATGGCGCGAAAACCAAGAGGAAGAGGTGATATATGATTTGGCAACGAACGAGGGAGTTGATGCTGCAACAAAAAAAGGATTCCATTGGTCTGTTAATGATATAGCTGATAAGAATGTATCAGGCGAGAGAGGAAAAGGACTCCTGTTCTTGCAAAATGCCATCAGCAGTTTGGAGGCTCCATCTGAGGAGGGTAAAAATTACACGTATCATTGGGAGTTCTTCGGTAAGGATGCCACGGGAAAGCAGCAAGAGACGAATACATTACGAATGACGATTGTTGTACTGCCTGCCGGTGTGCCTCTGATAACGTTCAATGGTATCTTGGAAACGACAATTGTAGAAGGAGATGCGATGCCTGTAGCAATGGAGGCACATTATAAAGCGGATGGCATAATAGATGAGGGAAAAACAACCTTGGTAATCAATGACGAAACTTATCGGATATTGCCGGATAGTGCTACGTTACGGAGTAAGTGGGGAATATCAGTCAAGTCTGATAATGTAAAGACTGCAACTGTCACCTTCCCGAAAGAGTTCTCCACCCTCCTGGAAGCTCCGGAAGAGGGGGAAAAGACATACACTTTCACGTTGCATCTGGAAGATAAAAAAGGAAAACATTTTGAAATGGAAAAGACACTGACGGTACAGGCACCGGTGTTTGAGTTAACTCCTTCTGCCAATGATGGTGATGCATTTGCTCGTCGGGTAATCTTACGTGCAAGAGTTTCGAATGGTACGCATCCGGAACATCTGATGTTCCAATGGCGGAAAGTCGGTGATGGGACTTGGACAAATAAGGTTGCTGCTTATCAGACAGAAGAGATATGTGACACGTTGAAGAATTTGACTGCCGGAGGCGAACAGTATGAAATACGTGCCATTTATCGGGAGAAAGAGAATCGGGTGACAGAGCCGATTATAATAACAACAGAGAATGTGGTCGATTTGGTGGATGGTTCTTTTGAGGAGTGGCATTCGGAAGAAGTATATAAAAGTACACTTGGGTATTTAGTGGGAGAAACGGGATTGGGAATAGACCAATGGTGGCCTTATTTAGAAGGTGGCTCTTCTTGGTGGGCAACTCGTAATGCCTTGACTACTTCACAGAGAAGTGGGGTATCTTGTTATTATACTTCTTATTCTGGAACGATCCCTGTTGATGACGGATATGATGGGAAAGCGGTAGAAATTAGTACATTAGGTTGGGGAGAAGGGAATACATATATTCAAAGTATGACAGGTGTTGTGATAAAAAATAAATCCGCAGGAATGTTATTCATCGGTTCTCATTCTGCTACGGCTGATGGTTCGGAAACAATTGACTATGGAAGAGAGTTCACCAATAGGCCGACTGGTTTTCAGTTTTATTATAAGTTTAAGTCTATCGATGGAGAACAGGCAAAAGCATATATAGTAATTGAAAACCGACAAGGAAATTCTGTAATGGAATTAGGACGAGGTGAAATCGTGTTTGAACAAGATCAAACTACTTTTACCCATGTGGGAGTCAATATAAATTATTCGAATACGCAATTGAAAGCAACGCATATGTACATTGTCTTTGTATCAAGTACGGAAGAAACACCATCTGTTGGTTTGTCGAATGGTTCATTGGATGCATTAGATGGATATAGTGATTCCCGTTATGTTGGTAATGTTTTAACCATTGATGAAGTTCAACTCATTTACGAATAAACATGAAACATCTATACTTTTTTATGACAGTGACTACCCTCCTCCTTTCTGCTTGCGAGGAGGAGCGGTTGCCGGGTGAAAGCTTCGACGGAGGTACCGGCGGGCTTCGGTTGGAGCAGCCGGAGATTCAGAGCGAGACCGACATCCCGGTGATTGTGACGCGTAGCGGTTTCGGATTGGAGCCAGGCAGTTTTCCGATACGCATCGAGCAGGCGGAGGGCGACGGCAGTTACAGCACGTACACCTCTTTTGTATCGTATAACGCGATGCTCGACTCTGGGATGCCGCTGGTGCTGCCCGTTGGCGACTATCGGGTTGTGGCGACATCGTATGAGGCAAGCGATGCGGGAAGTGGCGTTTCGGAGACGCCCTATTTCGAAGGTTCGCAGGAATTTGTGATTGAAGAAAAGACGGTGACCTCCGTCCCCAAGCTCCTCTGCACGTTCGAGAGCGTCGGGGTGGAGCTGCAACTGTCGGAGCAGTTCCGGAACCTGCTGGAGACGCAACCGCTGAACTATACCTATACGGTGAACGTGCAGGCGGGTACGACCTCGTGGACTTTCAATCAAACGAACGCGGCGCCCGTCTATTTCCTTACCGGTTGCGAGGAACTGGTCGTCAAGGTCTCTGTCACGCTGGACGGTATGTCTTACCCCGAACGCACTTACCGGGTGGCGAACGAAGGCTGTGTCCGCACGGGTGAATATTACATCATTACATTAGATGCCGGTCCGGATGCCGCGCGGCTGGCTACCAAATGTATAGGAGGTAACGTATGAAACGACATTACATATACTTTGCCC
>CALUTX010000139.1 GCA_944323815.1 uncultured Parabacteroides sp.
GGGCTTGCAGAAACTGTACAAGGCTCAATAATCCGCTCAGTAAAACAATCAATCTTTTACTCATTCTTCTAAAACTTTAAACTGCAATTCAAGCCGTAAGAAGCCGGCGTATAACGAGTTTCAGGCGTTACTTCGGGAGACCAGTGCAAACTCAAATCAGGCGAAATGTCGAAATCAAACAGCTGGGCGTCGATATAAGCGTCAATAATGCTAATGGCGTACACGCCGACTGTGATAATGATACTCAAATCCCGATAACGTCGGTAATAGTCTTTACTCCGTTGCAAGTTCTCCTGAAATTGTGTATTCGATACATAGGTGCTTTCCTCACCTTCCCGCACAAAAATGGTCCAGCTCTCGTCCCACGGACCGGTATATTCCGTCCCGGAAGCCTGCGCTTGCACTACCTTGCTGTAATCCGACATAATGCCAAAATAAGCAGCCGAATAGTCCTGATAGTTCTTATTGTTCCACGTAATTGCATACATACATCCCATAAAAGCACCATACACCAGCGGCAACTTCCAATACTTCCGATTATAGATTTGCCCCAATCCAGGCACCAACGCATACAACACGGCTTTCTTGGGGTCGGGCTTGAACTCCTCCATCTTCATTTCAGGTTGTTGAAGCGAATCGGCTGCCGACAATACAGATTGGACAGTCGAATCAGGAACAGCAGCCTCACGGTCCTGAGAAACGACAGGTTTCACCTCCTGACGAACAGACATAGTATCTTTTTCTACCCCTTTCTTCACTTGCGCATGTCCGACTTCCAGACAGCAACACAACACAAGAAACACCCAACAAAGCAACCGCCTCATTTTCATCTCAACCTATCCAACAAAGCGACCAACCGTTCCAATTCATCTTCTGAAGCAAAGGGAATCGTGATACGGCCTTTTCCTTTGTCGTTACACACTAATTTTACTTTTGTCTGGAAAAACGAAGATAAGTGTTCCTTCAACATATCATATTCAGCAAGCGACTTCGGTTTGCTGACCGACGTTTTTTCTTCCTTCGGCTGCCGAACATCCGTCCCGTTCCGGACAATCTCTTCTACATTGCGGACAGATAAACCCGCTGACAGAATCTGTTCATAAAGGGCCAATTGCACTTCCGGATCTTCGATTGGGAGCAACGCACGTGCATGCCCCATGTCGATTTTCTTGTCTTTCAGTCCCATCTGAATTTCAGCAGGGAGTTTCAACAGGCGCAAATAATTTGCAATCGTAGCCCGCTTCTTTCCCACTCGTTCGCTCAGTTGTTCTTGTGTAAGTCCATAACTGTCTATCAGTTTTTGATAAGCCAATGCGATTTCTATCGAGTTCAAATCTTCCCGCTGGATGTTCTCTATCAAAGCCATTTCAACGACATTTTCATCCGCTGCGGTTTTGATATAAGCCGGAATCCGCTCCAATCCCGCCATCAAAGATGCCCGATAGCGCCGCTCACCTGAAATAATCATGTACTTGTCGGGACCCATTTCTTTCAATGTAATCGGCTGAATGATACCCAACGCCCGAATCGATGTGGCCAATTCCTCCAAAGCCTCTTCTTCAAACACAGAACGAGGCTGTTCCGGATTGGGCTGAATCTTGCTCAACTCAATCTCACTTATGGACGACGACCCGTTTGTCGTCAGTTCGTCCATCGTAATCAAAGCATTCAACCCCCGACCAAGTGCCGATCTTTTTACTGCCATAGCATTCCCAATTAAGAATTGAAGTTGACAGCAGACAATTGACAACCGGTTGTTTTTTAATTGTCAATTGTCAATTGTCAATTATCAATTGATTAAACCTTTGTTTTTCTCTATCACCTCCTGCGCCAACTGTATGTAGTTAAGCGCCCCTTTCGAGTCGGCATCGTAAAGTACAACCGGTTTCCCATAACTCGAAGCTTCGCTCAACTTCACATTCCGTTGAATCACCGTTGTAAAAACCAAATCCCTGAAAGGGCGTTTCACCTCTTCATAAATTTGGTTCGCCAAACGCAAACGCGAATCGTACATCGTCAACAAAAATCCTTCAATCTCTAAAGCCGGATTTAATTTTGACTTGATAATCTTTATCGTATTCAACAGCTTACTGATACCCTCCAACGCAAAATACTCACACTGCACCGGGATAATCACAGAATCGGCAGCTGTCAATGCATTCACCGTAATCAATCCCAAAGAGGGCGAACAATCAATCAGGATAAAATCATACAAATCTTTCAAGGGTACCAACACCTGTTTCAAGATTCGTTCACGATTCTCCATATTCAACATCTCTATCTCTGCCCCTACAAGGTCTATATGAGAAGGTATCACATCCAATCGTTCCATTTCCGTATGTGTAATGGCCTCTCTCGGATTCTCGTCATTCACCAAACACTCATAAATGGAGTGTGCGACGTTTCGAATATCAATTCCCAACCCTGACGAAGCATTCGCCTGCGGGTCGGCATCCACAACCAAAACGTTCTTCTCCAACACAGCCAATGATGCTGCCAGATTAATCGCCGTAGTCGTCTTGCCTACTCCGCCTTTCTGATTTGCCAAAGCGATAATTTTCCCCATATTATTTTATTTAGCGAAGACAAAACTAAACATTTAAAAACGAACAGGAGCCACTTCGAACAAAACAATGCTTGTGTTGTTGAAAAATTCCCTTATCTGTTGATAACTCACAAAGTTAAGCAGAATCTCCAATACCCTATTCCAAATGAAGCCAGGGGATGTCTTTTTAAGAATGTTTATGGCTTATTGGGGTCCGTTTCCTCCAGCCAAGCATCAATCATCCGCCGAGCAAGGCTTAACTTTTGGGGCAGCTCGGGCAAATGGTCACGCGTGAAAAAAGCGGCCGTACTTAACTCCTCTTCTTGTAATTTGATTTTCCCGCCGGCATAATCGGCCATAAACCCAACCATTAAATTACTGGGATAAGGCCAAGGCTGATTACCAAAATAGGTAATGTTGCGAATCGTCAATCCAGTTTCTTCCCGTACTTCCCGCCTGACGCACTCTTCCAACGTTTCACCAGTTTCCAAAAAACCAGCAACCAGTCCATGAAAAGAACCCTTAAAATTGCGGGCATGTACCAACAAAACCGAATTCTCTTTCCGTATCAAAACAAGAATGGCCGGCGATACCGATGGGAAGATTTCATTCCCACATTTCGGGCATTTCTTCATAATCGGCCCCTGCTGTATCGTCGGTGTACCACAAACAGGACAATAACGGCTGTGCTTGTCCCAATAAAGCAACTCGTATGCTTTCCCTGCTTGATCATAAAACGAACGCTCAAGGCAATCAAACGACGCACGCAACCCCACCAACCGAAATTGTTCGGTTTCGTCCAACGGGGCATCCAGCGAAGCGGCCATCGCTTCCGTCCCATCCGGCATAGTTACCGGCAGCATACGCGCTACCGGCAACGGTGCTTCTTCTTCAAAAGGAATGGCAAAACCTTCTCCCCTCTTCTGCAACAGGAGTTTGTCGTCATAAAAAATGTACCAATATTGTTTCTTCTGATCTTCCATCTTTACCGACGACGATGAATATTGGCCCGCTGTTGCTTCTGCTTCTCCAACTGGGCCTGTTGCATCTTTTGGGCTTCTTCCAGTCGTTTCATAAGACCGGATTTCTTCATGGGCTTGCGTTTGTTTTCTTCCAATTGAGCCAACAACTTCTCTTCATCAATGGTGTAACGGAAAATAACCGTTTGCAAAATCGTAATCAATGTAGAGACGAAGTAATAATAAGTCAGACCGGACGCATACTGATTAAAGAATACCAACATCATAATTGGCATCAAATACATCATCAGTTTCATACCCGGCATTTGCTGTTGTCCGGTATTCGTCTGGTCCATATTAAATTTCGTGTACAAAATATTCACGATGGTCATCAACAAACAGAAGAGACTGATATGATTACCAAAGTAAGGCGTAACCAATGGAATATAAGTATCCCAACTAACAATGGCGTCATACGTCGAAAGGTCTTGTGCCCAGAGGAAACTCTGGTGACGTAACTCGATTGCAGCAGGGAAAAACATAAACAACGCAATCAAAATCGGCATCTGTAACAACATTGGGATGCAGCCTGCCATCGGACTGGCACCTGCACGACTGTACAAATCCATAATCGCACGCTGACGATCCATCGCCTGTTCTTGTCCCGGATACTTGGCGTTAATCTCTTCCACTTGCGGACGAAGTACACGCATCTTGGCCGTTGAAAGATAAGATTTGCGAGTCAAAGGGAACAGAATTGTCTTGACAATAATCGTCAACAACAGAATCAACACACCATAACTATGAATATATTGTCCCAAGAAGTTGAACAGAGGAATGACAAAATATTGATTGACCCAACGGAAAATACCCCAACCCAATGGTACAATCTTCTCCAAGTCCAACTGATTCGCTTTTTCCACTCCTTTGTCAAAAGACTTCAACAGAGGGAACGAATTAGGACCGAAATAAAAACGCAATTCCGTTGGCTCGTTGCCTTTCAAGTCAAAAGGTAAAGTAGTAGTCGCCTTGTACTCTTTCAAATAGGGCGAATTCTCTGAAAGCATCTTCGAATCCAATGATGTCGACTCCAATCCTTCGTTATCGGCAATCAATATAGACGAGAAATACATGTCTTTATAAGCAATCCAGCGCAAACGATTGGAAATCTGTTTGCTATCATTGCGTGTTTCACTCAAATAGTCTACATCATCCGCTGCAAATTTGTAATATATCGTAGCATACCGGTCCTCAAAGCGGCGTCCTTTTTCCTGCTGAACAATTTTCTGTTGCCAAGACAAATCCAACGAGGTCGTGCTTGGCGAAAGAACGCCGTTCAACCCTGTCCCCTGAATCGTAAATTGCAACATATAGTTGTCCGGCTGCAAGGTATAAATGAAATCCAAATGACTTCCTTCGCCCGCCTGCAAACGCATCGTTACCCGATTGGTATTTTCATCTTTCACCGGGGTAAAATAAAGATCCCCGGTATTAACAACCCGATTGCTTGCCGTTACCAACGTCAAATCGAATTTTGAATCGTCCTCATTGAAAAGCACCAACGGTTCGCCCTTGTAATTATCATATTCTTTCAACCTTACATAGCTTACACGGCCACCCTTATTGCTCAAATGCACTTCCAGCAAATCATTTTCCAAAACGGTAAAACCATCTTCTCCTGTCATCGCTTGGGCAAATACGCCAAAACTATTCTGCAATCGTGCCATTCGCACTGAATCAGGTAGATTCGCCAATTCCGCTTCTGCTTCTATCTCTTGATTCAATTTCTTCTGCTCATCCAATTGCTTCGCATATTCTACCCGCGCAATCGAATCTTGCATCCGACGTTGAGCTTCTATCTGTTCCGGCGTCGGTCGGTTCAGCCACGTAAATACAACCAAAACGACCCCAATCAGCAAAAAACCGATGATTGTGTTCTTATCCATCTGCTCTGTTTACTTTTTATTCTCTATGGCAGCTTTCACGAAGCTGACAAAAAGAGGATTGGGATTAACTACTGTACTATTATACTCCGGATGGAATTGAACACCTACAAACCATTTCAATGCAGGAATCTCCACCACCTCAACCAAGTTGGATTCCGGATTTTCTCCGACACATTTCATCCCTGCCGATTCAAACAAATGACGGTATTCGCTGTTAAATTCGAACCGATGGCGGTGACGTTCTTGTATATGCTCTTTCCCATACGCTTCCCATGCTTTCGAGCCTTTCTCCAAAACACAATCGTATGCCCCCAAACGCATCGAACCTCCCATATTGGTTACATTCTTCTGCTCTTCCATCAAATCGATTACTTTGTGCGGCGTATTCGGTTCCATCTCCGTAGAATTGGCATCTTTCAGTCCCAATACATCACGCGCAAACTCTATCACCATACATTGCATGCCCAAGCAGATACCCAAGCAAGGGACATCATGTTCGCGGGCATATTTTATCGCCGCAAACTTTCCTTCGATACCCCGCTGGCCGAAACCCGGTGCAATGACAATGCCATCCATGTCTTTCAACAGCTCTTCCGCATTCTCATTATTCAATTTTTCAGAATGGAACAGATGCAAATCCAATTTGCGATCATTATAAATCGCAGCTTGCAGAAGCGATTCATCAATGGATTTATACGCATCTTGCAATTCCACATATTTGCCGACCAATCCAATCTTCACAACCTCGGTCGCATCCGCCTTCCGCTGCAAAAACTGACGCCAAGCCTTCATCTCCGGTGTCGGGCCGACCTCCAGACCAACCTTCCGCAAAACCACTTCGTCCATCTTCTGACGTTGCAGCACCAAAGGCACCTCATAAATCGTCGGGACGTCGATGGACTGAATCACCGCATCCTGCGACACGTTACAAAACAGAGCGACCTTGCTCAATATCGTGTTACTCAACTCATGCTCCGTACGCAACACCAAGATATCCGGTTGTATACCCGATTCTTGCAACTGCTTAACCGAATGTTGCGTCGGTTTCGTCTTATATTCTTTTGCTGCAGCAATATAAGGGACATAGGTCAGATGCACACACAGGCAGTTTCGTCCCAACTCCCACTTCAACTGGCGCACACTTTCAATGAACGGAAGCGATTCTATGTCACCAACCGTTCCACCGATTTCCGTAATCACGAAATCAAACTTGTACTTACTTCCCAGCAACTTTACATTACGCTTAATCTCATCCGTGATATGCGGCACGACCTGCACGGTCTTCCCCAAATAATCTCCTTTACGCTCTTTGTTAATTACGCTTTGATAAATACGCCCCGTCGTGATGTTGTTCGCACGCGTTGTCTGAACATTTAAAAAACGCTCATAGTGCCCAAGATCCAAATCGGCCTCATGCCCATCTACGGTCACATAACATTCCCCATGTTCATACGGGTTCAATGTGCCCGGATCAATATTAATGTAAGGATCAAATTTCTGAATAGTTACTTTATAACCTCTTGCCTGAAGCAATTTTCCCAAGGATGCTGCAATAATGCCCTTCCCCAATGAAGAGACCACACCACCCGTCACGAAGATGTACTTTGTATCTGCCACGATAGAAATATTTTAATTATCTTTCAATTACACACTTACATTTTTAAACCGCAAAGTTACACATTTTCATCCATATCACAAGAAGAGAATTCCCAACAAAAAAAATCGTACCGCATTCCGCTGGTACGATTTTCCTTTTCTTTCCGGTTTTTCTTACTCCCCTTCACCGGGACCATACACAATCCCTTCTTTTTTCCACTTGTCCAAGAAGAAATTCAGATTGCTCTGAAAACGGTTGAAATCCTTCTGTGCAGGCGCCGTCCAACCCGTTTCGGCATAAGCCGCTATACGCGGATACACTTTCAAGTTCATGCTTTCTACCGTCGGGATAAACTCGCCCCACATCTGGCAACCCAATCCCAAAACCCGCTTCTTCTGTTCATCTGTCAATCCGGCCGGAACCGGGTCAAAAGCATACGCTTTCTCCAAAGGAATGGATTCGTAAGAATAATCTATATAGGTATAGACGTGATAAGAATTGACAATATCATATCCTTTCTCTATCGTTTCCCGAATCAAAGCCGTATCTCCTTTCCAAAAATGGACAATCGTTCCCGGCGCCAATTGCTGTTCGACCGACTTGGTGTCTGCATCCGACTGATATTCGTGCAGTTTAGCCCCGGTTATCTCATTCCATCCCATC
>CALUTX010000140.1 GCA_944323815.1 uncultured Parabacteroides sp.
GAAATCGTTGATGAAAGAAGGGGTGAACGTCAAAGGGTTGCCCAACAACCAGCGGTATAATGAAGGCGGGATGTTGGACAAGAAACCAGTTGTCCGTTAATAGATGCCGGTAGGGAAGAAATTTCCTGCCGGCCCGTTTCAAATAGCCGCCGGGCAGAATTTTTTTCCTGCCGGGCGGATTTAAATCGATGCAGCAATGAAAAAAACAGTTTACATTTCGATATTATTTGGCTTGTTTGCGCTTCTCTCTTTTTCTGTGTTTCACGAAGAGGAGGAGCGGCAACCGCGTTTCACGATCATGGGAGTGGGCGATTCCATTACCGAAGGAGGCGATTATTTTACCTGCTATCTGTTTCCGCTGTGGGAGAAACTGTTTACGGCGGGATATACGTTCGATTTCATCGGGCCTCGCGAAAGCAAATGCCGGATCGGGACGTTGAAACATGGCGGTTTCAGCGGGAAAACGGTGGAGTTCTTAGATGCGAAAATCGACAGCTTGTATCGGCTTTATCCGGCGGACATCGTGTTACTTCATGCCGGGCACAACCATTTCGTGGAGGAGAAGCCGGTCGACGGGATGATTGCCGCCTATCGATCGATTATCCGAAAAATACAGGCGATTAATCCGAAGGCTTACATCTTGCTGGCGCAGGTGATTCCGAGCGGCAAATTGCCGAAATATGCCTATATACCGGAGTTGAACCGTCGGATAGCGGAATTGGTCGGCGAATTGCACGACGAGCGGGTCCTCTTGGTCGACCAAGCGACAGGGTTCGATTGGAAGACTTGTACAGTAGCGGACAAAGTACATCCCAACAAGGCTGGCGGAGAACGGATGGCGGCGGTCTGGATGGAGGCTTTGCAGCGGATATTGCTTCCTCCTGAAACGGCTTTTGCACCGGAAATCATTCCCTATAAAGCGGTGGAGGGTGGTGATTCGCTGACGCTTCACCTGTTTCGTCCGCAGCAGGTTGCCAAAGGAGAGAAACGGCCGGCGATTGTCTATTTCTTCGGTGGCGGCTGGCAGTTGGGGACGCCGATTCAGTTCTATCGCGAGTGTGCCCACTATGCTTCGAAAGGGTTGGTGGCCGTTTCGGTCGATTATCGGATTGGATATTTGCACCATTCGACAGCGTTCGACAGCTTGGCCGACGCGCAAGATGCTATCCGTTGGCTTCGGGCACACGCCGATGCGTATGGCATCGACCCGGATAAGATTGCGGTTGCCGGCGCTTCTGCCGGAGGGCATTTGGCGGCCTCGCTGGGAACGATTGGCAGCGATGAGCGGGTTTCGGCGGATTACAAACCCAATTTGCTTGTGCTCTATTATCCGGTGGTCGACATCGGTCCCGGTGGTTACGGTTCGCCGGAATTGCAACAGCGGTATCGGGAGATTTCGCCTTTGCACAACGTAGACGGGAGCACGCCCCCGGCGCTCTTTTTGGTTGGGACGAAAGACCCGATTGTGCCGGTTCGGACGGCAGAGGCTTTTCGTGACACGATGCAGCGGCACGGCGTCGATTGCGAACTGCATCTTTTCGAGGGGGCCGGGCATCCGATCTTCCTTTATCGCGAACCGCTGACGGAAAACGCCAGTAAAATGCAGCAACTCACAGACGCCTTTCTCCAGAAAAACGGCTTTATGCCAGCGGAATGAACAACTCTTTATTCCGCTGGTTTCTCTTCGCCTAATTTGGCAGTCAGGTAAGCAATTTTTTTGATGGATTTCTCTTTTTCTTTGGTCAGCTTGTCAATGTCGTTCAAGACGACGGCCAGTTCATACGTAGCGGCGATGGCTTTCTTGTCGGCATCTGCAATATAGATAACGTACGGTTTGCCACCGGTATATTCCACGCGGATGCGTTCGCTGCGGTTGTTGTAGATGAATTTGACCGCATCTTCGCATTTGAGTCCTTGATAAGTGACCACTTCGGTCGTGTTGCCCATGTCTTTGAAGCGGTAGTTCAGGCCGCCGTCGTAGGGAATGGCCGGTGTTTGGGCGGAAAGTCCGTCGGGTGTACTGAGCTTGATGCCGGTATGATTGAGAGGCGCTTTCCCGTAGAAGACGCTGGCAAGGTACATTTCTCCTTTTTCGCTTACGCCCGAACGGATGTAACAACGCTGGATGTTGCGTTCGATGGTCTGTTGCTTGGATACATAATTGCCTATTTCATTGTAGGCCGTGTCTTTTTCGAGGTTGAAACCTTTCTTCAAGTCGATGACCTCTTCTTGCTTGACGGGCAACAGGCTGTCGCAGAAAGCAAGGTTACGTTCCGCTTCTTTCAGCTCGACTTGGCGCATCAGGGTGAGCCCTTCCCGCATGGTTTTAATCTCTTTCGGATAGAGGATGCGAATGCTGTCGATTTCGCTTTTGGCGGCTGCCAGTTCGCCGTTGGCAAACATCTGTCGGGCGTTCTCGAGGCGTGCCGCCGCTTTTTTCCCGTCGCTGTTGCAGCCAGAGAGTGCGGCGGAGAATAACGCCAAAAAGAGCATGTATCGTTTCATTTTGTCTTGGATTATTATGTCAAATAGTTCTTTTTGCAAGCAAAAATAGTGTATTTTGGTTGAATATCGGTGTTAAAAATATCACGCTTCGGGTAAATGGGTTTAGTCTGGGCATAAATCCCTCTGCCCGGCGGGAAATTGGTGCTTTGATTTTTATCGACTTGTTTCTAATTCGAAGGGTTTTGTGTACATTTGCTCCGCAAACGCGTGATTCGCGGATTTGTTGAAGAATAGAGTAATGTTTATAGAGCAAAGAGAGATAATGGAACATTTGTCGGCGAAGCCGTTTCGCTTGGTTTCCGAGGCGGCGGACGAGGCAGGTGTAGAGGCTTATGTGATTGGAGGGTACGTGCGCGATTTGTTTTTGCATCGTCCTTCAAAAGATATTGATATCGTAGTGGTCGGAAGTGGCATCGAGCTGGCGAAGCGAGTCGCACAGAAGATTGGGAAAAAGGCTTATCTTTCTGTGTTTAAGAATTTCGGTACGGCACAGGTGAAGGCGGGCGATTTGGAACTGGAATTTGTCGGTGCGCGGCGGGAATCCTATACGCACGACAGCCGTAAGCCGATCGTGGAAGACGGGACGTTGGAGGACGACCAGAACCGGCGGGATTTCACCATCAACGCGTTGGCGCTTTGTCTGAACCGGGAACGTTATGGCGAGTTGGTCGATCCGTTCGACGGATTGTCGGATATGGAGATGTTGCGAATCCGTACGCCGCTCGATCCGGATGTGACCTTTAGTGACGATCCGCTTCGGATGATGCGCGCCGTTCGTTTTGCCTCGCAACTGGGCTTTTTCATCGACCCGGATACGTTTGAAGCGATAGAGCGGAATAGGGAACGGATAGAGATTGTTTCGAAGGAACGCATCGTGGACGAACTGAACAAGATTGTCTTGTCGCCGAAGCCGTCTGTCGGTTTTGAGTTGCTGGACCGTTGCGGATTGCTGCCGTTGATTTTCCCGGAGCTGTGTGCGTTGAAAGGGGTGGAGACAAAAGAGGGTATCGGGCATAAAGATAATTTTGCCCATACGCTGATGGTGCTCGACCGTTTGAGCCGTACGAGCGACAACTTGTGGCTCCGTTGGAGTGCCTTGTTTCATGATATTGCGAAGCCGGCGACGAAGCGGTTCGACCCACGTGCGGGGTGGACGTTCTATAATCATAACTTCATCGGTGAGAAGATGATTCCCAGTATCTTCCGGAAGATGAAACTGCCGATGAACGACAAGATGAAATATGTACAAAAGATGGTTCGCCTGCACATGCGGCCGATTGCGTTGACGGACGACGAAGTGACGGACTCTGCCATCCGGCGTTTGCTTTTTGATGCGGGCGACGACATTGACGATTTGATGAAGCTCTGCGAAGCGGACATCACGAGTAAGAATCCGGAGAAGGTGCGCCGTTTTTTGGCAAACTTTCAAAAGGTACGTGGCAAGCTGGCGGAGATTGAGGAGAAAGACCGTGTCCGGAACTTCCAGCCGCCGGTGACGGGCGAAGAGATTATGGAGACTTTCGGATTGCCGCCTTCGCAGCCGGTGGGGGTGCTGAAAGAGGCAATAAAGAATGCCATTTTGGACGGTGTCATCCCGAACGAACATGAAGCGGCACGCGCCTTTATGTTCCAGCGAGCAGAGAAGATGGGGTTGAAGCAGGTTGAGGAAAAAGAATGAATAGGTTAAAAAAATAATAGTTTTGAATATGCAGTTAGCAATTGACCAGAAAGATATAGATAAGTTTCTGATGGTGGGCGATAAGGTATTGATTAAGCCGAAGAATCCGCAAAGCCAGACGAAATCGGGACTTTATTTGCCGCCTACCGTCCAGCAGGACAAGATACAGTCCGGATATGTGATTAAGGTGGGACCTGGTTTCCCGTTGCCCTCGTCGAGCGAAGAACACGAAGTGTGGGAGAAGAAGGAGGGAGAGGTTCATTATCTTCCTTTGCAAGCACATGAAGGAGATTTGGCCGTATTTTTGCAGAATGCGGCTTATGAGATTAATTTCAATCAAGAGAAATATTTGATCGTTCCCCATTCGGCCATTTTGATGTTGATACGTGATGAAGGATTGTTTGAGTAAAATTAAAAATAGAGCGATTATATGAATAAAATTGTAAGTAAAGAGCATTTTTCAGCTAATGTCGTGAAATTGGAGGTGGAGGCTCCTCTGATAGCACGTTCGCGTAAAGCCGGACACTTTGTGATTGTGCGGGTGGGCGAAAAGGGCGAACGAATTCCGCTGACGATTGCCGGGGCGGATACCGCGAAAGGAACCATCACGTTGGTTGTACAGGCGGTAGGCGCTTCGTCAAAAAAACTGTGTGACTTGAATGTGGGGGATTGCCTGACCGATTTGGTAGGCCCGTTAGGGCAGGCTACGCATGTGGAGAAGGTCGGAACGGTGGTTTGTGCCGGTGGAGGCGTAGGGGTTGCACCGTTGCTGCCGATAGCGGAGGCATTCCATAAAGCCGGAAACCGGGTCATTGTTGTTTTGGCGGCCCGCACGAAAGAGTTGGTTATTTTGGAGAAAGAGATGCGTGCCAATTCGGATGAAGTCATTATCATGACAGACGACGGTTCGTATGGTACGAAAGGCTTGGTAACGAATGGCGTGGAAGCAGTCATCCAACGGGAAAAGGTAGACCAGTGTGTGACGGTCGGTCCGGCCATCATGATGAAGTTTGTGGCTGAACTGACCCGGAAATACGAGATACCGACAATCGCTTCATTGAATACAATTATGGTTGATGGTACGGGAATGTGTGGTGCATGCCGTATTACGGTAGGTGGAAAAACGCGCTTCGTATGCGTGGAAGGGCCTGAATTTGATGCGCATCAGGTAGATTTTGGTGAGTTGTTGATGCGCTTGGGGGCGTATAAGAATATGGAGAAAAAATGATACAAATCGGAAAAGCAAGATGACGACAGAAGAATTGATTGCAGCCCGCCGTGCCGAACCGTGGAGAGAAGCATTGCGGAAAAGCAAAAAGAATAAAGAGCGCATGGAGATTCCGCGCGTAAAGATGAACGAATTGGATCCGGAGTATCGGAGCCATACCCGTTTGGAAGAAGTGAATCTCGGGCTGACCAAAGAGCAGGCGATGCAGGAGGCACAACGCTGCTTGGACTGTCCGAAGCCCACCTGTATGCAGGGATGTCCGGTCGGTATTCATATCCCGACATTCGTCAAGAATATTGAACGGGGAGAGTTTCTGGAAGCGGCTCGGATCTTGAAAGAAACAAGCGCGCTTCCGGCGGTTTGTGGACGGGTATGCCCGCAGGAAAAACAGTGCGAAAGCCAATGTATCCATTTAAAAACCGGGAAACCGGCGGTTGCCATTGGCTATTTGGAACGTTTTGCGGCTGATTACGAACGGGAAAGTGGACAGATTTCCGTTCCTCAGATTGCGCAGAAGAAGGGTATCAAGATTGCCGTTGTAGGTTCGGGCCCGGGCGGTCTTTCTTTTGCTGGGGAGATGGCGAAACGAGGGTATGACGTGACTGTCTTCGAAGCATTGCATGAGATTGGCGGCGTGTTGAAATATGGAATTCCGGAATTCCGTCTGCCAAACCGGATTGTTGATGTAGAGATTGACGGCCTTCGCAAAATGGGTGTCGATTTCGAGAAAGATTGCATCATCGGTAAGACGCTCAGCTATGATGATTTGCACGAAGAAGGATTCAAAGGTATTTTTGTGGCCAGTGGTGCCGGACTGCCTAACTTCATGAATATACCGGGTGAGAATTTGGTCGGTGTGATGTCTTCCAATGAATATCTGACCCGTGTGAACCTGATGGATGCGGCCGATCCGGATAGTGATACCCCGGTGATAGAAGGGAAATGTGTCGCCGTGATTGGCGGTGGAAATACGGCGATGGATTCAGTCCGTACGGCCCGTCGCTTGGGGGCTGACCGCGCCATCATCGTTTATCGCCGAAGCGAAGAAGAGATGCCGGCCCGGTTGGAAGAGGTCAAACATGCCAAAGAAGAGGGCGTCGAGTTTATGACCTTGCATAATCCGATTGAATATATCGGCGACGAGCGCGGGCGTGTGAAGGAGATGCGTTTGCAAAAGATGCAACTGGGTGAACCGGATGCTTCCGGACGACGTCGTCCTGTGCCGATAGAGGGGGCGATAGAGACGATCAAAGTGGATGAGGTGATTGTCAGCGTGGGCGTTTCGCCGAACCCCTTGATTCCACATGCCTTTGGCGGACTGGAAATCAGTAAGAAAGGAACGATTGTGGTGAATGAGCAAACCATGCGTTCCTCTTTGCCGGATGTCTATGCCGGGGGCGACATTGTGCGTGGAGGAGCCACCGTCATTCTGGCAATGGGTGACGGTCGCAAGGCCGCAGCCGCCATGGACGAAGCTTTTCAGAAAATGTAACGTTGCAGGCGTGTAAATGAAAATAGCCCGGAGCTAATTGTCTATTAGTTCCGGGCTTATTTGTATAACTCATCGCTTTGTAAGATTATCTTACAAAGTCTGTTGAACAGCCTTTTCCAACAGTTCCGGTAGCTGGTAGGTAGCCTCCTTAATTCGTGTGATGAGTTGTTGGCCTTCGGGGGTCAATAGGAAGTTCATCTGCCGCTTGTCCTCCTTGCCTATCCGCCTTGTAATCAAATCTTTTTCTTCCACGGAACGAATTACTTTTGAAGCATTCGAGGTTGATAATCCCAAGGCTTCGGCAATCTCGCTTGAACTCAGTTGCCCGTTGTCCAGTAGGGTGCATAGCAGCATCCCCTCGTTTAGTGAAAGGCTGTATGCTTTTGCAAACTGGTTTTCAAATTCGGCAATGGCCCGGTACAAATCGCGAATCCTGCATAATGTATTGTCCATTGTTCTTACATTTAAATGAATAGGTTTACATTTGCTTGGTCGGCACGCTCCATGTAGGTAGCCACGCCTCCTATCGTCACCCCGTCCAGCAGTTCCTCGCGGCAGATGCCCATCACGTCCATCGACATTTGGCAAGCGATAAATTCCACGCCCTGTTCCTGCGCCTGCGCACGCAAGGCTTCCAGCGAATCGACCCCTTTGCGTTTCATCAGGTAGCGCATCATGCGGCTACCCATACCTCCCATGTTCATTTTAGACAGTTTCAGTTTCAAGGAACTGGAAGGAAGCATCCAGCCGAACATCTTCTCGAAAAGA
>CALUTX010000141.1 GCA_944323815.1 uncultured Parabacteroides sp.
GACAGTTTTAGGACGCTACTGAACCGATTCGACACAACTGTTTCAAGTTGGATGTCTTGGAATTACTTGGCATTTGCAGTCTTGTTACTGAAGAAAATTTCAAGAAAACAAAAAGTTTAAATCACTTCACAGATGGAACATTTGAATATTGGAAGAAGAATGAATATAAAGTTTTTCATAGTCGCCTTTTTGTCACAACTCGTAGTGACACAAGTTTGGGGGCAAGCTAACACTTCGGCGTTATTACCCTTACCGAATCATATCGAACATATCAAAGGAAGTAAAAATTTTACCCTTACCCCTCAAACCACGATACAAACCAACTTGCCTGAACAGTCGTTTGTCGTAGGGGAGTTGCAACGCATTCTGAAAGAGAAAATGGACCAAGTTGTTCCCGTAACAGACGATACTGCCGACGGGAATTCGGTTATTGAGTTGTACACCGACACCTCTTTGGAAGGGAAAGAACATTATATCCTTGATATTTCTGCAAACAGGCTTACGATTAAAGGGGCAACACCGAATGCGATTTTCTGCGGATTGCAGACGCTTGATCAGCTTTTATTAGGCGATGTTTGCCATACAGCCAACAAGCAAATCGCTCCTATCCGTATTGACGATGCCCCTCGTTACGATTACCGGGCATTGATGCTTGATCCGGCACGCCATTTCCTGCCTATTGAGGATATCAAATTTTATATCGACCAAATGGCACGGTATAAATACAACGTTTTGCAACTGCATCTGACTGACGATCAAGGATGGCGTATTGAAATAAAAGCCCATCCTAAATTGACCGAAGTAGGGGCTTTCCGCAATCCACAAGCCGGGGCAAATGGTCCTGACAATGGTTTTTATACGCAAGAACAATTAAAGGATTTGATATGCTATGCTGCAGACCGGAATATAGAGATTGTACCGGAATTGGATATACCGGGGCATACGGTAGCTGTGTTGGCTGCCTATCCCGAATTGGGGTGTACGCATACCGACACCTTGCCGAAACTTATCGGTACGACTACGGAACTGATGCTTTGTGCCAACAATGAAAAAGTGTATGCCGTGTATGACGACATCATAAAGGAAGTGGCGGCCCTCTTCCCGTCTAATCGGATTCATTTGGGAGGGGACGAATCGGTCATTGAAAAGAATTGGAATCAATGCGAACGTTGCCAAGCACTGATGAAACAGTTGGGATATACAGAAGCCTCCCAACTGATGAATTACTTTTTCGGTAAGGTGCTGGCTTCTGTCCGGCAATACGGCAAACAACCGATATTGTGGTGCGAACTGGATAATATCAGGATGCCTGCCCATGAATATTTGTTCGACTATCCGAAAGATGCCACACTGGTTACGTGGCGTTCCGGTTTGACTCCGAAATGCATCGAATTGACGGCAAAACATGGTAATCCATTGATTATGGCCCCCGGCGAATACGCCTATTTGGACTATCCTCAATGGGAAGGGGATCTCCCTGAATTTAACAACTGGGGAATGCCGATTACCTCTTTGGAGACTTGCTACCAATTCGATCCCGGTTATGGGCTTCCTGCTGCACAACAGGCTCATATTTTAGGTATCTCCGGGACTTTATGGGGAGAAGCCATCAAAAATATAAACAGAGTCACATACATGACCTATCCGCGTGGATTGGCGCTTGCAGAAGCCGGATGGACGCAAATGGAGTACCGTAACTGGGATTCTTTCAAAGAGCGCATGTATCCGAATCTGACTTATCTGATGAAGCGAGGCGTTTCCATCAGAGTGCCTTTCGAAATTGCCCGATAAAGCAGTGGAGATGCTGTACATCGGAGCTTTATGTTAAATAATTGTCAATTGTCCATTGTCAATTCTCAATTGTTCTTACCTTTGTCTTTGCATCAAACAATGAAAGGAGAATGAATATGAAGAAGATTGCATTTGTGTTAGCCGTTGCCGCTTCGTTTTTGTTTGTATCGGCGGAGGCCATGCCGGACAAGAAGAAGGGGAACGAGAAAGAGCGTATAGATTGCTGTTGCGAAGAGTGCCTGTGCCGGGATTGCCGGTGTGAGACCGATTGTTCCGATTGCCGGGGATGCCGGAAGCATGACGATTGCCGCGCTTGCTGGCGGGACTATGACCGCGACGAATACTGCTGTGAGTATCATCGCGACTGCGATAAACGGGACAACCGCTATGCCGACCGCGACCGCCGTCACCATCGTCGGGGCGGAGGTTGCTGCGGAAGATGTTATTAATAAAAGAAGAAAGGAGGAAAACAATGGTGACAGTGGCAACAAGAAACTCTTTGCTTCGCGAGGTCGAAGCCATCGAGGATGAAAAGGCGGCAAAGCGTGCGCTTACCTACCTGCGTCGCCTCCGCACGGAAAGCCGGAGAGAGGCATACCGCGAGCCGACCCACGAGGAGATATTGGCGGGGATAAAGGAAGGTTTGCAGGAAGTGAAAGCTGCCAAAGAGGGAAAAGTGGAACTGCAAGATGCAAAAGAGTGGCTGAATGAGTTATCGTATTAAATTGGCAACCTCTTTCAAGAGGGCATTTAAGCAGTTGAAGAAAAGATACTTTTCTTTGGAAAAGGATATCGATCGTTTGGTCGATGAATTGGAAAAGAATCCTTTTCAAGGTTCTGATTTGGGTGGCGGTGTCCGTAAGATACGCCTTGCCATTGCTTCGAAAGGAAAAGGCAAAAGCCACGGCGCACGTGTGATTACCTATACGGAAGCCGTCGTCAACGTCGATGAAGAGGGTGTGGTCACGCTTCTTTATATCTATGACAAAGGCGATCGGGACACCATCACGGCTGCCGAGATTGCCGCTCTGAAAGCTACTCTGCATTGAACGAATATTTTCCCTTGTTTAGCTGTCCGATAACGAACCCACTGTCCGTTATCGGACAGCTTCTTTTTGCCTCTGCTGTTGAAAAACAAACACTTACCTTTTTGGCACGCTATTTGCCTTTCTTTTGCAAAGTCAAACTTATAGATAACAAAATCGAACAATGGCAATTATTACACTTACCAATTTAGAAAAGATCTACCGCACGAAGGAGATCGAGACCGTCGCCTTGGAGAACGTGAACCTGACGGTCGAAAAGGGTGAATTCCTCAGTATCATGGGCCCCTCGGGCTGCGGCAAATCCACGCTGCTGAACCTTATCGGGCTGCTCGACACGCCCACCGCGGGCACCGTCGAGATTGGCGGTACGCCGACGGCGGGCATGACCGACCGCCAGCTGGCCGACTTCCGCAACCACCGCTTGGGATTCGTTTTCCAGTCGTTCCACCTGATTAACTCGCTGAACGTCTTGGACAATGTAGAACTGCCGCTCCTTTACCGCAAGACCGGCGCCAAGGAGCGTCGACGCATGGCGGAGGCGGTCTTGGAGAAGGTCGGCCTGTCGCACCGTATGCGCCATTTCCCGACGCAGCTTTCCGGTGGGCAGTGCCAGCGCGTCGCCATCGCACGTGCCATCATCGGCAATCCGGACATCATCCTTGCCGACGAGCCGACGGGTAACCTCGACTCGAAGATGGGTGCCGAGGTGATGGAGCTGCTCCACCGCCTGAACCGGGAGGACGGCCGCACCATCGTCATGGTCACGCACAACGAGGAACAGGCCAAACAGACGAAGCGGACGATACGGTTCTTCGACGGAAGACAAGTCAGTTAGGAATTGACAATTGACAATGGACAATTGACAATGAATGCAGGGAAGGTGATGGGATGCCTGCTACGTAGCATGTATGATGCCGCCTATGTAGCATGTGTGATACCGCCTACTTAGCATGTATGGTACATACTAAGTAGCAGGCAAGCTATCACCAGCTAAGGGAAGCGTCACTCCACCGAGAAGGAGAGGTATCCGTACCGCTCCTGCTTGTAGAGGCGATAGGTCGGGGTGAACTGGCTGCCGACAACGACTTCCCACTCGCCCGGTGTGAAGTCGATATGGTCTGTGACAAATCCCAGACGGGTGAGACTGTTGATAACCAAGTCGTTGGGTGCAATGAAGTAGCTTTCGTCCGTGTCGAGTGAACGCAGCGTGACGCCTACACCGGGCAGGTCGCCCATCACCGTGAGGCGCGTGCCATAGATGTTCAGGAAAGGATGCTTCCCGGCGGGGAGGCTGTTGAACGGCTCGGTACTTTCCGATGTGCGGGGTTCCATCCGGAGGCTCACGTAAGAAGGGCGCGGGGCGTTGGTCGAAGGCCCGTCTATCTCGGTTTCGAGCGGGATGCGGGCGGCGTGCTGCCTGAGGCGGGGCGAAGGGCGTAGGTTGGGGACGAGTTTGTGCCGTTCGCGGTCTGCCTTTTGGTTGAGATAGTCGAACGCCCCGCTGACACTCATTTCCGTTCGCCCGAAGCCGAAGTCAACATTGAAACCGTCTTCAATGGCGTCATAGATTTCTTCTTTGATGATGTTGAAGGTGGTGACGAAAGTTTCCTTGCGGAACTCGCTCCGTTTCTCGGCGATGCGTTGGGCGATGGCTTCGATGTCGAGGGTCGGGCGGTACAAGACGCTGGCTGTGTAGGCTTTGACGCCGGGCAGGTTGCTTTTATAAACGCGGATGTAAGACTTGGGCGGTTTGTTGCCCAGCTTTGATTTCGGTAATTCTTTGTCCATAATGAAAATAATGAGTTTTGACGATAAAGGTAGAAACATTTTTGATATGATACGACAATACATCAAACAAGCTTGGCAGCTGATGAAGCAAAACCGCTTCTTCAGCGCCGTTTACATCATCGGGACGGGGTTGGCCATCTCGATGGTGATGACGATGGCGGTGGTCTGGCACATCCGCATGTCGGATGTCGCGCCGGAGGGGAACCGCAGTCGGAGTTACTTCACCAGCAACGCTACCTACAAGAGCAAGGAGGAGGGCTACGCGTCGATGAGTATGTTGAGCTACCGCCTCGTACGTGAGTTGCTGCCCGAGTTGAAGGTGCCGGAGCGTTGCTGTGTTTCGGTTCCACCCAATTCGATGGGGTACCTGCTGGGTGGCGTCTTCTTGCAGACGCCGGGCGGAGAGGAAACCTTAGAGACGGAGCTTCGTCCGTGCGATGCCGCCTTTTGGCAGGTGTTCCGCCTGCGTTTCATGGCGGGAGCGCCCTTCACGGAAGAGGAGGTCGCGTCGGGCGTGAAGCGCATCGTGCTGGCCGAGTCGCTGGCGCGTCGGTTGTTCGGCAGCGTGGACGTCACGGGGCGCGAGGTGCTAATGAACTATATACCCTATACCGTCGCGGGCGTGGTGGAAGATGTCTCCCTCACGGCGACGGATGCTTACGCCGAGGTGTGGGTACCTTATTCCTCCGTCGAGCAGCTGGTTGAGACGGACGAGCAGGGCGGGTCGGTCGGCGGTTTCAATCCGGTCTTTGTCTTGAAGAAGAACAGCGACCTCGCCGCGTTGCAGGCAGAGCTGGATGAGGCGGTGAAGCGTTACAACACGACGCTCACGGAAGGCACGCTGAGTATCAAGCCGCTGCAAAGCTACACAGAGCGCGAACTGGTGCGCCTCTTCCGCATGGAGGCGGGGAAGACGTGGGGCATCTTGCTGGGTGTCTTGCTGCTCTTTCTCTTGGTGCCGGCGTTGAGCCTGTCGGGGCTGAATGCGTCGCATATACAGGAGCGGATGGATGAATTCGGCGTCCGGAAGGCGTTTGGCGCGTCGCGCTCATCGCTGTTCGGGCAGGTCTTTTGGGAGAACATGCTGCTGATGCTGCCCGGCGGGGTGGCGGGGCTGTTGTTCTCGTACGTGATTGTGGCGGCATATAGTACGGTGCTCTTCTCGGCACGCTATACGTCGATAGATGACGGTTCGGTGCTGCTCTCGGCGGGGATGCTCCTCAACGGGCAGGTGTTCCTCGCGGCGTTCATGGCCTGCTTGGTCTTGAACCTGCTCTCGTCGATGGTGCCTGCGTGGCGGGCCGTCCGTGTGAACATAGTGGATGCGTTAAACAGTAAAACAGTATAAGGAAGAAGATGATACGGCATATTATTACATTGATTTGGAACCAGTGGCGGAGCAACCTTTGGGTAGTGGCGGAGTTGTTCGTCGTCTTTATTGTGATTTGGTTCATGGCGGACACGTTCCTGATGCAGGCGGTGTTGAGCCATCGCCCGGTGGGCTTCGACACGGAGCATGTCTACGAGGCAAAGCTCTCGGTGCGTTCGAAAGACTATCCCGGTTATATTGAGTATGAGGAGGGGAGCGACGAACCGTTGCGCAACTTCGAGCGCATGGTGGAGCGCATCGAGCGGTATCCCGGTGTGGAGGCGGTAGCAGTCTCTTCCTATTCGCTGCCTTATACCTACTCCATGTCCATGAACGGGCTTTGGAGGGACACCACGACACGGGCGGATGCCCGTATGATGCAGGTGACGCCGGGCTTCTTCAAGGTTTTCGACCTGCACGGGGTTTCGGGGGAGACGCCGGAGGTGTTGGCGGAACGGCTGGGTACGTATGACGACAAGCGGATTACACTCTCTGCCCGGCTTGCCCAAAAGCTTTTCGGGCGGACGAACGTCATCGGAGACAGCCTGCGCTTGGGTAGGGAGAGCGAAACGGTACTGCGTATTGCTGCGGTGACGGAACCGGTACGCAGCGACGAGTATGACGAAGAACGGTACACGATGGCCTTCATGAAGTTCGACTATGCGGAACGGGCGGTCGAACATAAATGGGCGGAGAAGAACTTTGCGCAAATGCAAATCATCTTCCGCGTCCGTCCCGAAGCAGATGCGCCCGACTATGCCGAACGCTTCGAGCAGGAGATGAAGCGGCAGTTGCAAGCGGGGAACCTGTGGGTCTCGGGCATCAATAGCTATGCGAAGATACGGGCGGACTATCTTGCACATTCGGACGAAACGACCATCCGGAAGCTCTATACTGCGCTGGGGACGTTCTTCTTGGTGAATGTCTTTCTGGCGGTTATCGGTACCTTCTGGTTCCGGGTGAACCGGCGGATGGGAGAAATCGGGTTGCGGATGGCGATGGGTTCGTCGCGTAGCGGTGTCCGCCGGTTGATGACGGGCGAAGGGCTGATGCTCTTGACGCTGGCAACTGTGCCCGCCCTGCTGGTCTGCCTGAACCTTGCCGTGGCGGAAGTGTTCTCTGCGAACGTGATGCCGATGACGGCGGGACGCTTCTGGGCAGTCAGCGGTGTGACCTACCTGTCGCTGGCGTTGATTATCGTTCTTGCCATTTGGTATCCGTCACGCAAGGCTTCCCGGCTGGAACCTGCCGAGGCGTTGCATTATGAATAGGATTAGAAGTTCATCGAAACATACACCCCAAAATGTTCGTCGCTTGCCACCGGGCTGATGGTCAGGTTGTGCTTGGCGGCGAACGGGCGGGTGAAGAGATAAGCACTGCCGACACCGATGGCAGCTCCGGCTGCGACGTCCCACCAGTCGTGTTTCTTGGCATACGTCCGGCTCCACCCTACATACGTGGCGACCGCATACGCCGGAATGCCCCACTTCCAGCCGTAACGCCGCTGGATGAATGCCGCTCCGGTAAATGAAACGGATGTGTGCATCGAAGGAAACGAGTGATTGTCACTACCGTCCGGGCGCTCTTTCTTGACGATGTATTTCAGCGCGTAGGTCAACCCTACGGTGGTGACGCCGGCCAATGCCCCCTGTTTCAACCCTTGCCAGT
>CALUTX010000142.1 GCA_944323815.1 uncultured Parabacteroides sp.
AGGCGTCTTTGGTGGTAATCTTGGCGTGGTGAATCTCTACATTCTTCACATATTGGAACACATACTTGCTGTCGCTCTCCAGCCCGTCCACGTAAATGTCACGACTGAACATGAAAGGATAGGTCCCGTCGTGCAACTTCAGGTTTTTGATGTGGATGCGGTTGCACCGCCAGAACACCTCGTCGGCATCGTTCATCTGAACATTTTCGATCTCGATGTCGTTCATTTCGCGGAACATTTTAGGCGCGTCGATGACCGTATCTTTCATCGTCAGATGATCCGAGTACCACAGTGCAGAACGCCCGCCGACAGCAAAATAGCAGTTCTGAATCGTGAAACCGTGCACATGCCAAAAAGGATAGTTCCCTTCAAAGCGGCAGTTTGTCGCCACGATATTACTACACTCTTTGATGGCCGATTCGCCGGCGAGGATTGTCACGTTGTCCAAATGAAGGTCGTGAGAGGCAAACAGCGGACGTTCACCGCCAAATTCTTTGTCTTTTATCAGTTGCATAAGAATAATAAGAATAAGTTATTTATTTGTTGTTTGCTGTTATTTCAAGTATTGGTTATAGAATTGCTCGATTCGGTCGAATGGAATCTTCTCTCTGTTGTCATACAGGTCTGTATGGACGGCTCCGGGGACAATCAGTAACTCTTTGTTGTCACCTTTCAGCTTTTTGAAAGCATCTTCGCCGAAATAGCGGGAATGCGCTTTTTCGCCATGCACCACGAGGACAGCGCTGCGTATCTCGTCGCTGTAAGCCAGAATCGGCATGTTGATAAACGAGAGCGACGAGGTTTTGTTCCATCCGTCGTTGGAGTTAAGCGAACGCTTGTGGTAACCACGCGGTGTCTTGTAGTAAGCATGATAATCTTTGACGAATTGAGGAGCATCGTCGGGCAACGGGTCTACCACGCCTCCTGCACGGGCATACGTCCCGTTACGGTAATCTTCTGTCCGCTGCGCGTTTAGCTGTTGGCGCATTTGGTAACGGGCGTCGGCGTTGTCGTTCGCATCGAAATAACCGTTCGCTGTTCCGCGACTGATGTCGTACATCGTGGAGGCAACCGTCGCTTTGATGCGCGTGTCCATGGCTGCCGCGTTGATGGCAAATCCTCCGAAGCCGCATATCCCGAGTATGCCGATGCGTTCCGGGTCTACGTCGTCACGGGTGGCGAGGTAATCCACTGCCGCGCTGAAATCTTCCGTGTTGATGTCCGGCGAAGCCACGTTGCGAGGCTGTCCGCCGCTTTCTCCGGTGAAAGACGGGTCGAAAGCGATCGTGAGGAAACCGCGTTCCGCTAATGTTTGTGCGTAGAGTCCTGAAGCTTGTTCCTTCACTGCGCCGAAGGGACCGCTGATGGCGATAGCGGGCAGTTTGCCGTTTGCCTCTTTCGGAATATACAAGTCGGCGGCGAGGGTGACGCCGTAGCGGTTGTGGAACGTCACTTTACTGTGTTTCACCTGTTCGCTTTTCGGGAATACTTTGTCCCATTCCTGTGTCAGTTCCAGTTTTTCCGTGCCGCCGGCAGCTGTTTGCGCCGTAGTGGTTGCGGTAAGGAATAGAAGCATCGTTGCGAAGCTTGTCAAGATTGTCCGTTTCATAAGTCTAATTTCTTTTATCGTTTTCTGGCAGCAAAAGTAGAACGATGTGAACAAATGGGATGTACCTAAATAACGGAGAGAAATACCCAGATTACAGAGATTCTTTTTCCCGGAAGGAAAACTTGTTTACTCCCAAGCAAAACTTATTTTGTTGCTCGGATATAATCTGTTTGTATGGCAATGATTCTCCAATCAGCGTCGTTGATTGTATAATCAGCGGCGGCGTTTATACAATCATCGTCACTGATTATACAAACGCCGCCGCTGATTAAAGAAAAAGTGGGGTGTTGGCGCAAAAGATGTTCCGTTGATTTGGGCTTTTGCGTGTAACAAAGATAAATAGAGATTGCGAAACAGCGTGTAAACGGGTACTGTAAAAAATACCTGAAAGGGCTTTAGGAATCTGTATTACGGATAAAAGTACCTCGATTACGGTTTCTTGCTGACAGCCTTTTCTTCTTGTTGGAGAAAGGATTATATTTGTCGCAAGAAAAATAAAGAGGGTTATGGAAATAATAAAAGCAGACACTATCGAGCAGTACAACCGCTTTTTCGGTTTCGAGACCAGACATCCGCTGGTGGACATCGTGCATTTTGACCGTTCGGAAAATCAGCCGACACATAAGATGACCTTTGGTTTTTATGCGCTTTTTTTGAAAAAGACGGTGGGATGTACCATCAATTACGGGAAGACAAAGTATGATTTTGACGACGAGACGGTCGTCTGTTTCGCTCCGGGGCAAACCATCGGTATTCACCGCATAGAAGACGGCCCCGTGCCGGAGGCCGACGCATTGTTGTTTCATCCGGATTTTCTCCACCGTACCGCTTTGGCGCAGAAAATGAAACAGTATAGTTTTTTCTCGTATGCCTCCAACGAGGCGTTGCATCTCTCGGCGGACGAGCGCGTCATCGTGCAGGACTATATGCAGAAAATTGCCCGTGAGCTGGAGCATCCTATCGACAGGTTTTCCAAGCCGCTGATTATTTCGAACATAGAGGTGTTGCTCAATTACTGTATGCGTTTTTACGAGCGGCAGTTTGTCACACGCGAAGAGTTGAATAACAATGTGCTTGCCCGGTTTGAACAGTTGTTGGACGAATATTGGGATTCCGGTATGGCCGCGCTTCAAGGATTGCCGACCGTGAAGTATTTTGCCGATAAGATTTGCCTTTCTCCCAACTACTTCGGCGATTTGGTAAAAGCAGAAACCGGGAAGACGGCACACGAACATATTCAGTTGAAGATAACGGAGATTGCGAAAGAAGCTGTCCTCTCGCCGGAGATGAATACGAAGCAAGTGGCAGATATGTTGGGCTTTCAATATCCGCAACATTTCCTTCGCTTTTTCAAAAAACAGGTAGGCTGTACGCCGAAAGAGTATCGGTTGCGCGGTTAAAGGGTGGATACAAAAAAGCCTCCCGGGTGAAAATCCATCTCCGGGAGGTTTTTTTATGTAGGTGTGTTCCTTCTCTTTACGCTTACTTGCGGAACGGTGCTTTGACCACTTGCGCTTTCAGGTTGCGGTTGCGGACTTGGATGTAAATCTCGCTTCCCACCTTTGCGTACGCTGTTTTTACGTATCCCATGCCGATACCTTTCTTCAAAACGGGCGACATGGTGCCCGAAGTGACGTTGCCGATGGTTTCGCCGGCTGCATCCACGATTTCATAGCCATGACGGGGAATTCCCTTGTCGATAAGCTCGAATGCACAGAGCTTGCGGGTGACGCCCTCTTTTTTCTGACGTTCCAATTCGGTACGGTTGGTGAAATCTTTTCCGTCGACGAATTTCGTGATCCAACCCAAGCCCGCTTCAATCGGCGAAGTGGTGTCGTCGAGGTCGTTGCCATAAAGACAGAAACCCATTTCGAGGCGCAGCGTGTCGCGTGCACCTAATCCAATCGGTTTGATGCCTTCCGGCTTACCAGCTTCGAAGATGGCATCCCAGATTTTCTGTGCGTCGCTCGGATAGAAGTACAATTCAAAACCTCCGGCACCTGTATAGCCCGTATTCGAGATAATTACCTCTTTGCAACCGGCAAATTCTCCTGTTGTAAAGGCATAATAAGGAATGGAAGCGAGGTCTACGGGGGTCAGACGCTGCAAAACTTCGCATGCCTTCGGACCCTGAACCGCCAATTGTGCCATGCGGTCGGAAGCGTTCTCCAGTTCCGCCCCGAAGGTGTTATGCTTGACGCACCAGTCCCAATCTTTCTCGATATTGCTGGCATTCACAACCAAAAGATACTTTTCGGGCTCGTAATGGTAAACCAACAAATCGTCAACGATTCCCCCTTGCTCGTTAGGGAAGCAAGTATATTGGGCTTTCCCTATCGGGAGCACCGAAGCGTCGTTTGACGTGATGCTTTGGATGAACGGCAGCGCCTGCGGCCCTTTTACCCAAAATTCGCCCATGTGAGAGACGTCGAAAACCCCGACGCCGTTTACAACTGTCATGTGCTCATCAATGATACCGGAATATTCAATCGGCATGTTATATCCGGCAAACTCATGCATCTTTGCGCCTAAGGCAATATGCAAATCTGTGAAAGGAGTAGTTTTCATTCTGCTTGTGTTTTTTGAGCTAAGAGCTCGATGATTTTAATGATTGTTTCCATACTTTTCTTCAGCGACTCGACGGGTAGGAATTCATACCTTCCGTGAAAGTTCAAGCCCCCTGCGAACAAGTTCGGGCAAGGTAAATTCATAAACGAGAGCCGTGCGCCGTCCGTTCCACCGCGAATCGGCCTTACCAGCGGCGTGACACCCGCCTTTTTCATCGCGTCGAACGCCAAGTCGACCACATGCTTCTTTTGCTCGATGACTTCACGCATGTTGTAATACTGGTCGCGCATTTCCAGCGTCGTGCTGCCCGGGTGCATCTCGTTCATGCGCTTTACCAACTCTGCAAGCTGCTTTTTCTTCTCCTCGAAAGCCGTCCGCACATGGTCGCGGATGATGTAGCTGAGTTGTGCCTCTTCTACCGTTCCGCTCATTGCCGTCAGGTGGTAAAAACCTTCATATCCGTCGGTGTGTTCCGGCCGTTGGGACATCGGCAACCACGATGCGAACTCGGCAGCCAACAGCGAGGCGTTCACCATCTTGTCCTTCGCGTAGCCGGGATGCACGTTGAGCCCCTTGAAGGAGACTTTCGCGGCGGCAGCGTTGAAATTTTCATATTCCAGCTCGCCTATCGCACCGCCATCGATAGTATAGGCCCATTCGCACCCGAATTTCGCCACGTCGAAATAGTCCGCGCCTGCCCCAATCTCTTCGTCCGGCGTGAAACCGATGCGCACCTTGCCGTGTTCGATTTCCGGATGATTTTTCAAATAGTCTACGGCGGCTATAATGGCTGCTACGCCGGCTTTATCGTCTGCCCCGAGCAGCGTCGTACCGTCTGTCACGATGATTTCCTGCCCTTGGTAGTCGGAAAGTTCGGGGAACATCATCGGAGAGAGTTTGATGTCCTCCTGCTCGTTCAATACAATGTTGCCACCGGTATATTGGACCACACGCGGGCGGACATCTTTGCCTGACATGTCCGGACTGGTGTCCAGATGGGCAATAAAACCGATGGTCGGGATGTCGCGGGTCGTATTGGCGGGCAATGTCGCCATCAGATAGCAGTTCTCGTCCAGCGAAATCTCTTCCAATCCGATGGCTTTCAACTCTTCGACCAACGCTTCGGCGAACAGGCGTTGTCCCGGCGTGCTGGGCGTCGTCCCGCTTGTCTCGCTCGATTGCGTGTCGAAGGTCACATATCTTAAAAACCGATTTAATACATCCATATCCTTATCTTTTAGTCCTCAAAATCCTTAAAAATGGCTGCTTCCGTCGAAACAGTGCGTGCAAACCTTGCATTTCGGCAGACCAATGGCTTCGATGAGCGTCTCGAGCGTGTTGAACTTCAGCGAACTCAGCCCGAAGCGTTCCGCAATCGTCTGTACCATCTTTTTATACTCCGGCGAGTCGGTCGTCGCATATTTTTCCAGATTCTTGTTCTCGTCTCCCTCCAGCTCTTTGATGATTCGGCGGGTGATAAGCTCCAAATCGCTCTTCGAAGAGGTAAATCCGATGAAAGGACAACCATAGATGAGCGGCGGGCAGGCAATGCGCATGTGTACCTCGCGTGCCCCGTAATCATACAGAATCTTTACGTTGTCGCGAAGCTGTGTCCCGCGCACGATAGAGTCGTCGCAAAACAGGATACGCTTCCCTTCGAGCATTGCACGGTTCGGTATCAGCTTCATTTTTGCCACCAGCGACCGCATCTCCTGATTGGCAGGCGTGAAACTTCGCGGCCAGGTCGGCGTGTATTTGGCGATTGCCCGGTGATAAGGCGCCCCTTTCCCTTCGGCATAACCCAGCGCCATGCCGACGCCTGAGTCAGGGATACCGCAGACACAATCGACCTCGTTTTCGTCTTTCTTCCCCATTTTATAGCCGCATTTGAAGCGTACTTCCTCCACGTTGCGCCCTTCGTAGCTCGATACCGGGAAACCATAATAGACCCAGAGGAACGAACAGATTTGCATCTCCTCGTTTGGCTTGCGCATCTGCTCCAAACTGTCGGCTCGCATCCGGATAATCTCGCCCGGCCCCACGTAGCGGTCAATCTCGTAATCCAAATTGGGGAAACTGTTCGATTCGCTGGTCGCCGCGTAAGCACCCTCTTTTTTCCCGATGACGATAGGCGTCCGTCCCAGCTTGTCGCGCGCCACGATGATGCCGTCTTCCGTCAGAAGCAGCATCGAACAGGAGCCTTTGACGCGCGCATAGACATTCTCGATGCCGCTGACGAAGTCCCGTCCCTGCGTAATCAGCAAAGCAACTAGTTCGGTCTGGTTCGTCCGCCCCGAACTCAGTTCTGAAAAGTGCATGTTCGCTTCCAAGAGCTCCTTTTCAAGCTCCTCGATGTTATTGATTTTCGCGACGGTCACGATGGCGAATTTCCCAAGATGCGAATTGATCACGATGGGCTGTGCGTCCGTGTCGCTGATGATTCCGATGCCGGCATTGCCCTTGAACTTCGGTAGCGAAGCTTCAAATTTAGTCCGGAAGTAAGAGCTTTCCAAATTGTGGATAGAACGCGTGAAACCCGCTTCCGGGTCGTAGGTTGCCATACCGCCACGCCGTGTTCCTAAATGAGAATTGTAGTCGGTGCCGTAGAAAAGGTCTGTCACGCAGTCCGACTTAGAAATAGTTCCGAAAAAACCACCCATGTGTCTATATGTGCTTTTAATTTTGAAAAATGTGAGGGCAAAGGTACGAGTTTATTTCCGAATAACGATACGGTTTTGTTCGGTAGAATCCGTATATTTGCGTTGTTTTGTTTTATAAAATAAAAAAGAAGAATGGACAGATGAAAAAGGGATTGTATTTTGTTTTTCTTTTAGCTCTGACTGCCTGTGGAACACAGTCGAAGCAGGAACCGGTCACCGTTTTGACGCATCAAACGGTGGAAATCAAGAATGACTACATCGGTATGGCTGCTCAACTTTTGAATGTGGGTGACAGGCTTTATGGAATAGATATGCTGACGGATACTTGTCTTTTCTGTATCGATTTGGCGAAAAACGAAATGTATCGCTTCGGCGCGAAGGGACAAGGAGCGAATGATTTTGTGATGCCATATTCCTTGCAATATTTGGATGAAAATCGATTGGGGGTTTACGATATGCCGACACGAAAATATTGTGAAGTCGATTTGAAATCGGATTATAAGGTAATCAAACGTTCGCCTCAATTGATGGGACGGGCTACCTTCACAGCCCATTGCGTGCCTGACGGTCGTTATTTGGGGATAGGCCCTTACGAAAACAGTATGTTCACGCTTTATGATACCTCCGGCATCGTCAAAAAAGAATTTTATGAATATCCCTATAAGGACAAGGAGGACAAAAGCATTAAAAATCATCTTCGAGCAATGGCTTATCAGGGCAAATTTTGTT
>CALUTX010000143.1 GCA_944323815.1 uncultured Parabacteroides sp.
CAGCCCCAGCAGCGGTCGCTGAGGTAGTAGCCGTCGGTCTGGCCTTCCTGAAGGCGGGCAACGGGGCTTTCGGTTGCACCTTCGGTTAGGCAGGTTTGCCCCATGTGGATTTCATAGCCGTGGCACGTTGCCGTTTCCTCTCTCCTCCGGGCAGGAAGGAAGGTGAACGTGCTTTGACGGACGGTTTTCTCCGTGTCGAGGCGCGTACGGATGGGCAGGAGCCTCAAGCCCGGCGCAGCACGGAGCGGGCCTTCGATGCCTTCGGGGTCTTCGATTTGCTGGCCCATCATCTGGTAGCCGCCGCAGATACCAACGACGGTTTTCCCTTTCCGGTGGCAACGGACAATCGCGTCGGCGATGCCTTCGGCACGTAGCGTTTGCAGGTCGGCCAGCGTGTTTTTGGAGCCGGGAAGCAGGAGAATGTCGGCATGTTCGATTTCGTCGATGCTGTTCGTGTAGTAGGCGTTGAAGCGCGGGTCGGTCTCCAGCACGTCGAAGTCGGTGAAGTTCGACATGTGTTTTAATAAAATAATGGCGACATTGATTTTGCCTGTTTGCCACGTGCCTTGCTTCATGGCGAGCGAAACGGAGTCTTCTTCTTCGATTTGGATGTCGTGAAAATAGGGGATGATGCCGACGACGGGAATGCCGGTCAGCTGTTCCAATATCCGTTTGCCCTCTTCAAACAGCGTGATGTCGCCCCGGAATTTGTTGATGATGACGCCTTTCATCAACGCCCGTTCTTCTGGCTTCAACAGCGCGATGGTCCCATAGACAGAGCCGAATACGCCGCCCCGATCGATGTCGGCTATCAAGAAGGTGGCCGCTCCTGCCGCTTGCGCCATCCGCATATTGACGATGTCGCGGTCGCGCAGGTTCAGTTCGGAGATGCTGCCTGCTCCCTCCATGACGATGGGGTTGTAGCGGGCTTCCAGCCGCTGGAATGCGGCAAGGACTTCTTGGAAAAGCGGCTCTTTGTTGTTTTGTCTGCCGAAGTAGTCGCGGGCGGATTGGTTCCCGACGGGGCGTCCGTTCAGGATGACTTGCGACGTGAGGTCGTTCGTCGGCTTGAGCAGGACGGGATTCATGTCGGTATGCGGCGCGATGCCGCACGCTTCGGCCTGCACGACTTGTGCCCGCCCCATCTCGCTTCCTTCGGGCGTGGAGTAGGAGTTGAGCGACATATTTTGTGCCTTGAACGGTGCCGGATGATGGCCGTCCTGACGGAAAATGCGGCAGAAAGCCGCGTTGATGATGCTTTTGCCTGCGTCGGAACAGGTGCCGACGAACATAATCGGTTTGAGCGGTTGCGTCATGTGTCCCATAAAAAAACGGATTTCGGCTGCAAAGCTAAGAAAAGGTTTGGGAATGGAACGGGCTTTGGGGGATGTATTTTTCTCTATCGAAACATAAAACTTTACAAAAATCATTTGACGAACAAAAAATCCATTTAACTTTAGAGTTTCAATAACATAACGATAACTTATAATCAGAAAACAATGAAATCGTATTGGTGTAAATGGATGGGAATGCTGATGGTGTGGTTGCCTTTGCTGGGAATGGCGCAACATGCAACGGAGAAAGTAGAGAAATCGAAAAAATAGATTAACCGGGAATCTTATCTAAATAGAATAGAGATGACACGTGTATATATTATGTAAACGATAAGCGATATGATGAAAAATGTAATTTGTTCCATGTGCCTGTTGATTGGGGTGAGCATGGCGGGCGCGCAAGAAAAATATCCCTTTCAGGATTCGAATCTGCCGATAGAGAAACGGGTAGACGATTTGGTATCTCGGTTGACTTTGTCGGAAAAAGTGCAGATGATGAAACACAAATCTCCTGCGATTGAGCGTTTGGGAGTGCCGGCGTATAACTGGTGGAACGAGGCGTTGCACGGGGTGGCGCGTACGTCGGAAAAGGTGACGGTTTTCCCGCAGGCCATCGGGCTGGCTGCCACGTTTGACGACGAGGCGTTGGAAAAGAGTGCGGAGATGATTTCTTCCGAAGGAAGGGCTTTGTTTAATGAAGATTTGCGTGCCGGCAAAACGGGCGGCCCTTATCGGGGATTGACCTATTGGACGCCGAATGTGAATATTTTCCGTGACCCGCGTTGGGGAAGAGGGCAGGAAACGTATGGAGAAGACCCTTATCTGACATCCAAGATGGGAGCGGCGATGGTGCGCGGATTGGAGGGTTCCGACCCGGTGTATTTGAAGGCGGTGGCGTGTGCCAAGCATTATGTCGTGCACAGTGGGCCGGAGTTCAATCGCCACTCGTTCGATGTGTCGGTGAGTGCTTATGACTTGTGGGACACCTATCTGCCTGCTTTCCGCGAGTTGGTGGTGAAAGCGAAAGTGCACGGAGTGATGTGTGCCTACAACCGGGTGGACAATCAGCCTTGTTGCGGAAATAACGAGCTGTTGCATTATATCCTCCGGAATCAATGGGGATTTGATGGCTATGTGACGTCCGATTGCTGGGCTATCAGCGACTTTGCCCATCATCATAAGACGCATGCCAATGATATCGAGGCGGTCAGCGATGCTGTGTTGAAGGGAACCGATTTGGAGTGCGGCGACCTGTATCAGCTTTTGGAGCAGGGCGTTCGGAAAGGGCTTATTGACGAACGCGACGTGGATGTTTCGTTGAAACGGTTGCTGACGATTTTATTCAAAATCGGCCTGTTTGATGATGCCGACAAGAATCCGTATGGGAACATCGGGCGTGAGGTGTTGGAGTGCGATGCCCACAAGCAGCAGGCGTATGAAATGGCACAAAAGTCGATGGTTCTGTTGAAGAACGAAAAAAATATCTTGCCCTTAAACGTAAACAAGCTCAAACGCATCGCTG
Organism: uncultured Parabacteroides sp.; assembly: GCA_944323815.1. GTDB lineage: Bacteria > Bacteroidota > Bacteroidia > Bacteroidales > Tannerellaceae > Parabacteroides. The sequence goes on from CALUTX010000143.1 coordinate 2,857, forward strand.
TTATCGGACCGAATGCCGACGCTCCGCAAACGCTGTTGGCGAACTATTTCGGTGTGCCGAGCGAAATCATTACTCCGTTGAAGAGTTTGCAAAAGAGATTGAATGGGAAAGTCGAGATTGACTACATGAAGGGCGTCGATTTTCTGAGACCACTGAAGGATGCTCCTTCCTTTAAAGAGGTGGCAGCACAAGCCAAAAAGGCAGATGTCATCCTGTTCGTTTCCGGTATCAGTGCCGATTATGAAGGGGAAGCCGGCGATGCCGGAGCTGATGGATATGGCGGTTTTGCCAGTGGCGACCGTACAACGATTCAATTGCCTTTCGCACAGATTGATTTGCTGAAAGAGTTGGAAAAGACGGGACGGCCTTTGATTCTTGTGAATATGTCCGGTTCCGTGATGAGTTTTGAATGGGAAAGCCAGCATGTGGATGCCATTTTGCAGGCTTGGTATGGCGGACAGGCGGCTGGTGATGCCATTACGGATGTGCTTTTCGGCGATTATAATCCGGCCGGGCGGATGCCGTTGACCACCTATATGAGCGACGAAGATCTTCCGCCGTTGGAAGATTATTCGATGTCGAACCGAACATATCGCTATTTCAAGGGGCAAGTGCGTTATCCGTTCGGTTATGGATTGAGTTACACAACCTTCCAATATAAACCTTGCCAAACAGATACAGCGAAGGTGACAACCGGCAAGACAATCTCTTTCTCAGCCCAAGTAACCAATACGGGAGATCGCGACGGCGAAGAGGTTGTCCAGCTTTATATCTCCCACGCAGGCAACAACGTGGAGCCAAAACCCATCTGTGCGCTGAAAGGCTTCAAACGTATTTTCCTGAAGAAAGGGGAAACGAAAGAGGTGACATTCACTCTGACGCCGGAAGAGTTGGCGTTGGTCAACACGGAAGGATTGTTGATGGAAAAGGCGGGAAAAGCCGATATTTATGTGGGTGGCGGACAACCCTACAAGTCAGAAGGCGTATTCTATCCGCTGAAGATAGAGGGCGATGATTTTCAGGTCTATTAAAGTCAAAGGAAAACAAAATATGGGAAAGAAAAAGAATATTTATTTCGGTTGGATGATTGCTTGTTGTGCAGCTTTGGGAACAGGCTGCCAGCAAGAAACCCCGATTGTGGCACAGGTGGCCGAGCAGCCGACCACATTTTGTAACCCGCTGAACCTGAGTTATCGTTTTATGCGGATAGAAGGCGGAGAGGGCATTCGGGAGGCGGCAGATCCGGTCGTCGTTTCTTATAAGGGACGTTATTGGCTGTTCGCTTCCAAATCGTCCGGTTATTGGTATTCGGATGATTTCAATGAGTGGAAGTATGTCTTTATTCCGGATTCCGTCCTGCCTATTGAAGATTACGCTCCGGGTATTTTCGTGCACGATGAGTATATGTATTATGTCGGTTCCACGCACGGAGAGGGAATGCTTTACCGTTCCAATCGTCCGGAGGCAGGTGAATGGGAAGCGGTCAAAAAGATTTGGTCTTATTGGGATCCTGCGTTTTATTTGGAAGGAGATTCGCTTTACTTGTATTATGGCTGTTCGCCCTCTACTCCGATTTATGCCCGCTTGCTTGATGTCCAGACGTTGGAGATGAAAAGTCCGGAAGTGGCTTGCTTCAACAGCGACATGGAACGGCACGGATGGGAACGGCCGGGCGAACGGAATGAGTTGACGCGCCGGCCTTATATCGAAGGCGCGTGGATGACTGAACACGACGGAAAATATTACTTGCAATATGCGGCTCCTGGGACGGAATGGAAAACGTATGCCGACGGGACGTATGTCGGCGAGCATCCGATGGGCCCGTTTACGTATGCGCCCAATAGTCCGGTTTCGTATAAACCGACCGGCTTTTTGGGTGGTGCCGGGCACGGTTGTTTGTTCCAAGTCGGGGATGCCTATTGGAAGGCGGTGACAAACTCCATATCGGTGCGTCATATGTTCGAGCGGCGCGTTTCGCTCTATCCGGCGGGATTTGATGCGGACGGATGTCTGTTTACCGATACTTACTTGGGTGATTATCCGATGTATTTGCCGAAAGCGGGAGAGAAAGCCGCCCGTCCGGATTGGATGTTGCTGTCTTATCGGAAACCGGTCACGGTGTCGTCCGCTTTGGGTGATTATCCGGCCGAAAACTTGACCGACGAAGATGCCCGTACAGCGTGGGTGGCCCATAGTAACCAGGCAGAATGGGTCGTAATGGATTTGGAACAGGAAGCGGACATTTGTGCGATTCAAATCAACTACGATGAATATGGCGCAACGTGGAAAGGCCGTGTGCCGGATTTGTATCAAAGTTATCGGCTTTATGCTTCGCACGACGGGAAGAAATGGTATCCGATAGTCGACAAGAGTGACAAGCGGACAGACACGCCGCACGACTATATAGAGTTTGCGGCTCCTTTCAAAGCGCGCTATATCAAATGGGAAAACAGGGCTTATACGGTGTCTGACCAGGTGTCACTGCGTGAGATTCGTGTCTTTGGAACCGCTGAAGGTGCCAAACCGGAGCCCGTTTCGACATTCGAGCTGACAGCCAACCCGGCAGATGCCTGCAAAGCCACGATCACGTGGACACCCGTGGAGGGAGCGGACGGTTATATCATTCGTGCCGGAATCGCCCCTAATAAACTTTATCACACCTATCAAGTAACAGACAGCACCCATTTTGAACTGACCGGACTGAATGCGGGTGTGGATTATTTCTTCGCGATTGATACTTATAATGAGAGTGGAGTGACGGAAGGGGAGATTCAGAAAAAATTGTCAGAAAAATAGAAGAGAAATATGCATCGGAAAACAATCATTGTAGCGACCGTGCTTAGCTTGTGCGGATGGCTGTCCGCACAGCAGGCAGTCCGCTTGAACGAGTTAGACATCAATCAAATCAAACAAGAGTATGGAACCGTGACGGTGCGCGACAGCCTCGTCGAGCTGTATGCGAAGAGCATCGCCAAAGTCAAGCTGGATGGGAAAGCCGAACGCTTCGTCACCCAAATCCGGGTTGGCGGAGAGCAGGTGCGCGAGCATGACCCGCAGGTGATGGTACAACCGCTGGTAGACGGCACCAAATTACTGTTTCGTGAAGAGGCGGGAAGCAAGCGCCTCGTGGGCATCGTCGGGAAAGACGGGAAGATAGCAGACGGTTCCGTGCGCTTCATCGTGAAAGCGGATGGGAAGGTTGTACACGACAGCGGCATTCTTTCGCCCAAAGTGGGTACGCAGACTATCGATATTCCGCTGAAAGGGGTACGCATGCTGGAGCTCTCCATTGACCCGACAGCCGACGGGGCCAGCGGTGACCAAGTCACCTGGATTGCACCGCGTATCGAATATCAAGGCGGAATGCCGGAACTGGTGGATGCCAATGTTGCGGGTGAAGGCCCGATGCAGTCCCAAGCAACAATCGATTGCCTCCGGGGTAAAATCAACCGGCTGCCGCTTTGGGAAGCATTACCCTCCGACAAAACGACTTTCGACTGGCTGCTGACGCCGGAGAAGTCTGAGGCGGGCATCTACCGCTCGGCAGACGGAAAAGGCATCGTCATCGCCAACGGGATGGTTTCGCGTACGTTCCGCGTGATGCCCAACCTGGCGACAGTCGGCTACACCAACCGGATGTTGGGCGAAAGTATGCTGCGTGCGGTCAGCGGCGAGGGAACGCTTTGGATTGACGGAAAGAAATGGAACATTGGTGGATTGGCCGGGCAACCCGAACGGGGTTATCTGAAAGCGGAATGGATTGACGAGATGAAAACCCTTCCGCAGTCGTTCGTGGTGGAGGACTTCAGCGTAAAACCGCTGGAGGAAACCATCCGCTGGGCACGTCACCGCTGGGCGTTGAACAAGGAAGCGGCGACAGGAAAGGAAATCATCTTCACTCTGCGGGGCGAAAAAGAGTTGAAAGACGTCATCGTCAACGTGCACTTTGCCATCTACGACCGAATTCCGGTGATACGCAAATGGTTCGAAGTGCAGAACCAATCCGGCCTGCCGATTAACGTAGACCGCTTCCAGCTGGAGCGTTTGGCCTTTGCCGAACCGGAGTCGCTGAGCGACGGTGACCCGAGCCTCTTCCTGCTGCCTAATATGCATGTGGAGAGCGACTATGCCTGTGCCGGTGCTTTTACGGAGCGTGTGACCGACATCACGGAGCGCTGGGTGACAGACCCGGAGTACACGTCACAGCGGAGTTATCTTTTGCAGACGCCTTGCATCCTGGAAGTAGCTCCCCAGATTGGCCCGGACCAGCGGATTATTTCGAAAGGTACCTTCCGTTCGTTCAGCGTTTACGAGATGCCTTTCGACAGCTACGACCGCGAGCGGAAGGGGCTGTTCACGCGGCATTTCTATCGTACGGTGGCGCCTTGGACGACCCAAAACCCCATCTTTATGCACCTCACCTCCAGCGACCCGGCCGTTGTGCGGCGGGCTGTCGACCAATGTGCCGAGACGGGATACGAGATGATTATCCTGAGCTTCGGCTCCGGCGCCAACGCGGAGGACATCTCGGAGGCGAACATTGCCAAGTTCAAAGAGCTGGTGGACTATGCCAAGAGCAAAGGGATTGAGATGGGTTGTTACGCCCTGTTG
>CALUTX010000144.1 GCA_944323815.1 uncultured Parabacteroides sp.
GGCTTTATCGATACGGCAGGTAACGACACGTGGTTCGACTCCTTCCCCGACCCGGAGGCGGAACGGCTGCGGACGATTAATCTGCATCCTGTCAAGCGAATCGGGACAGCAGACGAAGTGGGTGCCTTGTGCGTCTATTTGGCTTCTCCTTACGCCCGTTTCATCAGTGGGACGACGATATTGATGGATGGCGGACGTTCTGCCCTGATGCAAGATGAATAGAGAAGGAAATTTCAGACTCCATGGGAACAATTGATATTATCATATTTGTAGCCTATTGCGCTTTGATTCTCTGCGTCGGACTGTTCGTCTCGCGCGGTAAGAAGGAGGGAGAGCGCGATGCGGGCGATTATTTTCTCGCCGGGCGCGGACTGGCTTGGTGGGCGATTGGCGCGTCGATTATCGCGTCCAACATTTCGGCGGAGCAGTTCGTCGGCATGTCCGGCTCCGGTTATGCCATTGGACTGGCGATGGCGACTTATGAATGGATTGCCGCGCTCGGGTTGATATTGGTGGCTAAGTTTTTTATCCCGATTTTTCTGGAAAAGAAAATCTTCACGATGCCCCAGTTTCTGGAAGAGCGTTTCGACAAACGGGTGAAGACGGTGATGGCTGTTTTCTGGCTTGCGGTCTTTATCTTCATTAATCTTACCTCTATTTTGTATCTGGGGGCGTTGACCATCGAAAAGGTGGTCGGTATCCCGATGCTTTATGGAATTGTCGGCTTGGCTGTTTTCGCTGGATTGTATTCGATTTATGGTGGCCTGAAGGCAGTGGCGCTGACCGACGTGATTCAGGTTGTCTTCTTGGTGGCGGGCGGACTGGTAACGACGTATATCGCGCTCGACCGTTTGGGCGAAGGGAGCGGTGTTTTACAGGGAATGACGAACTTATATGCCGAAGCAAGCGACAAGTTTCATTTGATTCTCGACAAATCTCATCCCGGCTATATGGATTTACCCGGAATGTCGGTTATTTTTGGCGGATTGTGGGTGGCGAATCTCTATTATTGGGGATGTAACCAGTACATCATCCAGCGCGCATTGGCTGCCAAGTCGGTGCGGGAGGCACAAAACGGAATGCTTTTTGCCGGCTTTATCAAGTTGTTCATTCCGCTGTTAGTGGTGATTCCTGGCATTGCCGCGTTTGCGTTGGACGCGCCGTTGACGAAGCCGGACGAAGCCTATCCGTGGCTTTTGAGCGAACTGCTTCCGGTCGGCATCAAGGGGGTGGCGTTTGCGGCATTGACAGCGGCTATCGTCAGCTCGCTGGCTTCGATGATGAATAGCATTTCGACCATTTTCACGATGGATATTTACCGTTCTTTCTTTCGGAAAGAGGCGGGACAACGGGAACTGGTGCGCACCGGCCGTTGGGCGAGCTTTGTCTCGCTGGTGATTGCGATGGCGATTGCCCCGATGCTCTCCGGTTTGGATCAAGCGTTCCAGTACATTCAGGAATTTACCGGATTTGTCAGTCCCGGCGCGTTGGCTATTTTCTTGGCGGGCTTCTTCTATAAGCGGGCGACAGCCAATGGCGCGTTGGCGGCAGCCGTAGGCTCTTTCCTCTTCTCGTTCGGGTTGAAATTCCTTTGTCCGGAGTTGCCTTGGATGGACCGAATGGGGATTGTCTTCTTGATGTGTTGCGCGCTAATTGTCGTGATGGGAAAGAAGGGATTACCGGACAGCGGTTATACACGGCATGACCCGGCTTTATTCCGGACGGGCAAGGTGTTCAATCTTTTGTCACTGGTTATCCTGTTGATATTGATAGGCTTTTATTATATTTGGTGGTAAAGAATAAGAAAACAAGTGATGATATGAAACAACTAAAAACAACCTTTTTCGCAGTCGGTTGCAGCCTGTTTTTCACGGGCGCGACTGCGTTTGCACAGATGGAACGGCTGCCTGACGAGGCCGTTTATCCGCTGCCGGAGCAGTTGGCGGGTGTCAAGGCGCCGGTGTTGTTATTGAATGGGGAGTGGGACTTTCGCTATTCGTCGAAAAGTAAATGGACAGACATACAGGTGCCCGGCGAACCGGCGATGCAGGGTTACGCCATCGGGCACGACAAACCTTTTACTTATCGGAAACGTTTTACCCTTCCGGCGGACTATAAAGGAATGCGGATTATCCTTCGCTTCGACGGAGTTTATAGTCACGCCCGCCTGATGGTGAATGGCACCTTTGTACGCGAGCATCGCGGCGGATTTACCCGCTGGGAAACCGATGTGACGCCGTTTGTCCGTCCCGGAAAGAAGAATGAGATTCAGGTGAAGGTGACTGACCGTATCGACGACATCTCTTACGCAGCCGGTTACGCGCATCATCCCATCGGAGGCATTCTTCGCGACGTGACGATATTTGCGCTACCGGAAAACAACATCTATGACTTCTATGCAGAGACACATCTGGATTCGTTGTATCAGGATGCTACGTTAAAAATTGGCTATTCCCTCCCTGAAAGCGAGGAAGCGGAGGTCGCCTACACGCTAACGGCTCCGGACGGCACGCCTGTCCGCTTGGCGCAGTCGGTTTATGCGGTAGAAAAAGGGGAGAACGTACAGGAATTGACAGTCCGGAATCCGTTGAAGTGGGATGCCGAGCATCCGAATCTCTATACCCTGACCGTGAGCCTTCGCGAAGGAGGGAAAGAGCTTTCTCGCTTCGACAAGAAAATCGGTTTCCGTGAGGTAAAAATAGAAAAAGACCGCATGTTTGTGAATGGCAAGCCGGTGAAACTGCGTGGTGCCTGCCGGCATGACATCCACCCGACGTTGGGGCGTACAACAACGGCCGAAATAGACAGCCTCGACGCTGTATTGTTCAAACGCGCCAACATGAATTTTGTCCGCACCTCGCATTATCCCCCTTCGGAACGCTTTTTGAACTATTGCGACCGTTACGGCATCTATGTCGAGAGCGAAACGGCGGTTTGCTTCGTCGATACCTACCGTCAAAAGAATTATGCGCCGGGGCGCTCGCAGGATAGTGCGGATTTCACTCCCCAATACCTCTCGCAATGTCGTGAGATGGTGAAATCTTTCCGTTCGCATCCCGCTATCCTGTTCTGGTCTATCGGAAACGAAAGTGTGTATGGGACCAACTTCCAGCAAAGTTGGGATTATGTGAAGGCGACAGACACGACACGCCCCGTCATCTTCAGCTATCCCGGTTCGGTAGGCGACCGGGCGCCCATCTATGAGATTCTGAGTATGCACTATCAGGATGTGAACGGCAACTTGAACCAATGGAACCGTTCGACGCGCGGATTCCAAGGCGAAGGTATCCCTGCCCTGTTCGACGAATGGGCACATCCGGCCTGCTATACCTACGCCACGTTGCAGGAAGACCCCAACATCCGCGAGTTTTGGGGATATTCCATCGAGAAAATGTGGAGCGGCCTCTTCGACGCGCCCGGCGGATTGGGCGGAGCCATTTGGGGCTATGTAGACGAGACATTCATGCTGCCGGAACCGAAGGTCGGCACAGCATTCTGGAAAGAATTTGCCCGGACGGCGAAACCGGAAGGGTATCAAGGCAAATGCGTCGGCTATGGCGAGTGGGGCATCGTCGATGTATGGCGTCGCGAGAAACCGGAGTTCTGGGCAACCAAGAAAGCCTACTCTCCCGTTCGCTTGATGACTACTCGCATCGCGTCATTCCGCCCTCATCAACGGTTACAACTGCCTGTCTACAACCGCTTCGACCATACCAACCTGAGCGAAATCGAAGTGCGCTACACGTATCAAGGAACCGAGAAGACGATTACGGCTCCCTCCGTCGCTCCTCACCAAAAAGGATTGCTTGAAATCCCTGCCGAAGCATGGGAAGCGGGCGAACCGCTGATGATTCACTTTTACACAGCCGACGGGGAGCTAATCGACGCCGAGCAAATCACGTTGGGTAGCGACAATCGCCCATTCCAAGCCGCTGTTTCCGCTCCGAAAGGCGGCAAGCTGGCAATCGAAGAGAACGATTCGCTTCTCATCGTGAAGGGCGGCCATTTCGAGATTCCTTTTTCCAAAGCGACGGGTTTGATTCGCAATGCCACCTCGCACGGAAAGGTTATCATCGAAGAAGGACCCTTCTTGCATCTCGATATTAATCTCAATCACCTGACGGGAGCGGAAGTCCGTACCAGTGCACGCAATTACAAGACCGCCGAAGCCGATTGGCAGAAGCAGAATCTGACTTATATTAAGCACGAAGGCGCTGTCGAAGTCACAATTGCAGGTACTTACAAGCGTGTGCAGCTTGACGCCCGCATCCGCATCGATGCCGCCGGCGAGATGCACATTTCCTACGCCGTAAAAGGTAATCCCAACGGCTACTTGCGTGAAACCGGCCTGGCATTCCGTTTCCCAGCGCGGCTTGACCACTTGGCTTGGGAGCGGAAAGGGATGTGGAGCTGTTACCCGGACAATGCTTTTGCCGGAAACCGAGGCGAAACCTCGCTTTACAATCCCAACCTTGTCGGTTATGGCGAACGCCCCGCGCAAGATTGGGCTTCGGACACGCATAACTACTATTACTGGGCGGATGCCGGCGCCAACTGCACAAATCCGCTTACGCAGCGTGCCAAAGGGATGAAGGAGAACATCTATCGCTACACGCTCTCGGCAGAAGGCGAAACCGGAAGCCTGACAGTCTGTTCGCCCGACGCCTCACTGGCTTGCCGCGCCTCGAAACGGGCAAACGGGCAGCTGATGCTGTATATCAACAACCAGTGGGATTATCCCGAAATCGCATGGGGCAATTATTGTAAAACCTTGGAGGCTGTCCCCTGCTTTGGAGAGATAACGATTCAATTTTAGGACATTTCAGAGGTGAAAATCCATAATTCAAAAATGAAATATGCTGTTTCTGGGTGGAAATGGCATATTTCATTTTTGAATTATGGCATTTCGGGGTGGAAAAGTCATAATTCAAATCTGAAATATAGGATTTCCGGGTAGAAAAGTGATATTTCAAATTTGAAATATGGCATTGCGAGGGTGAAAAGGCATATTTCATTTTTGAATTATGACTTTTCACCCTGTGAATGGCATATTTCATTTCTGAATTATGGGACGCAGAGGGCGCAAAAGACGCAGACGGACGCAGATTTGTTTTTTTCGTCAGTAGAAATAAATAATCTGCGTCCGTCTGTGTGCTCTGCGCCCTCTGCGTCCCTTTTTATTTTGAATTATTCCACCGGATGCAGGTCGCGGCGGTTGATGTAGGCGAGGGCGGCGCCGATGGCAGTGCGGTATTCCGAATATTTGGGGATGTGAAAACGGACGTTGTACATCTCTTCCAGTTTCGGGAAAATCTCTTTGCACTGCGGCAGCTGTGTGAGGTTGCCTATCAGGACGAAATCGCGAATCGGACTGTTGAGCGCCGAGAGAATCGCGCCTTGACCGATGGATTGCATCACCATGTGGATGATGCCGGCGGCGAGATCTTCCGGGGGCGCATTGCCGTCCGCCTTTCCGAAGGTGGTAGCCGTCGCGTCGAGGGGTAAATCGGGTAACGGATGGTTGCAGATGTCCTGTATCTGGAGGTCGACGTTGGTCCACGCGCCCCGTTCGGCCAATTCGGCTATCTGATGGATGTCTTCCGTTTTCAAGAGCAGGCGCGAGAGGCCGAGCAAAGTGCCTCCGCCGATACCAAGGCCGCCGATGTGGCGGATTTGGTCGCCTTCGACTCGCACGAAAGAGGTTCCCGTTCCCATACTGACGACAATCAGTTTTTCTAACGGGGTGGCATACTGCGCACCCAGCCCATTGGCCAGAAATTCGTCGGTTTTCGCTGTCGACAAGCCGTAAAGCGGCTGGTCAATATAGGCGCTGCCCACGCCGGTGAGCATCACCTTTTCGATTTCGCCCAATGTGAAACCGTTGTCGTAAACATATTTGCCGAAAGCGCCGAATAGCGAGGTGACGGGGTCGGTTGCCCGGACAAACATGGGGGATTGGATGGTCCCGTCGACCATTCCGATGATTTTTGTCGTGCTTCCGCCGACGTCGATGCCGATTACTACGCCCATAATTTCCCTTTTAATCGTTGATTGTTTTTCTTTTTCGGATGCAAAGGTAGGACTATTTTCGACACGTGGTCTATTCTCCCTTGGTTTTTTGGAGATAGAGCCGGTAGCGTTCCATTACCTCGCGAACGTAATTGAATGTCTCCGAGCCGCGCAGGTAACCGTGTTTGCAAACGGGGTCGTTGTAGTAGGCGGGGTCATTTTTCAGGCGGATATATTCGGCTACGTTGTCGTCCCAGAGATATGGATTCTTGCCATACTTCTCCGCGAGCCGCTGCGCGTCATATACGTGCCCGATTCCGGCGTTGTAGGCTGCCAAGGTGAATTTTATCTTTTCGATGGGGTCTGTCACCTTGCCGAATCCCTGCCGGAAGCGGCGCAGACAGTCCACGCCCGTCCGGATGCCGGTATCCGGATTTTTCAATTCGTGCGGTGTGACGCCCAAGGCCCTTGCCGTGCTCGGCATGATACCCATCAGCCCTTCGGCGCCTGCCCACGAGACGGAATTGGGGTTGAAGTGCGATTCCTGGTAGCCTATCGAGGCGAGCAGCTGCCAGTCCCAGCCGATGTTGCGGGCATGCTTGCGGAAAAGGTCGTCATACGGCGAGATTTGCCCTTCTCCGACTTCGGGAATCTCGCCCGCGTCAGGTTGTTTGCTCAATTCGAAGTAACGTTTGGTCAATGCTTCGTGGGCACGTGCTCCTGTCTGGTTGGAAGCCCAGTTGTCGATGGCTTCTGCCAACAACGGGCTGCTTTTCCGCACCGCCCACGAGGAGCGTTGCAGGAAACTGATTTTTAAAGCGATGTTCAGATTCCAGAAATAGGTCTTGTTCAGGCGGGCAATGTTTTCGTCCGCGACGGTATAGGGGATCGTTCCTTCCGAAACCTGCTGAATCAGGTCTTCGATGCCAATTGTGTCTGCGTCGACCTCTTGTATCCGGATGCCACCGCCCAATTCGTTGTCCAGATTCCGCAATCGCTCGGCGTATTGGGTGTTGGGTTTCACATAAACCGCTTTTCCCAAGAGTTGGGTGACGTCTGTCAAGAGCGTGTCGCCCTTGTTCGCCCGTTGGATGAGCACTTGGCAATCCTGTTCTTCCCGTCCGCAGAAGCGGAGGCGCTCTTTCATCGCGTTGGTGATCTGAATCGGGTAGGCGGCGACGTCAGCCTCGCCCGTTTCGAGCAGTTCGACGAGTCGCGTCGTGTTTTCCGCCACTTTGATTTGCAGTTCCAGCCCCTGCGACCGGGCGAAATCCTGAATCATTTCGTATTCATAACCCATCGGCCGCATTTTATATTGAAAGTAAGAGGTCGAGCTGTAGAGCGTGACCGCCGTCAGCGTCCCTTTGGCTTTCAGCTGCGGCAGGTCGCACATTTCGATCTCCTGTTTTGCCTCCTGTCTGCCCGAACATCCGCTCAGCAGCCAAATA
>CALUTX010000145.1 GCA_944323815.1 uncultured Parabacteroides sp.
CCTCCAATAGCCATTCCTTCCCCTTCTAAATGAGCATTTTTTCTGTCAAAAATAACGTTCTCATCTTCAATAAAATGTTTTTCCCCCTTAAGTAAAGAAACAACAAAAATTGTACCATATCCTATTTGGCTCTGCACAGATATTTCCCCATGATGATGGTCGATGATACTTTTGCTCAAAGCCAAACCAATACCTGTTCCAGGATTTGCACTCGAAAATTGTTTTCCATTTTGAGCTTGGTAAAAACGATCGAAAATATGAGTTGCGTCTTCTGCAGAAAGACCAATTCCTGTATCAAGAACTTTGACTATTACATTCTTTTCATCTTGAGAAATATGTAACTCAACTGTTCCGCCAGTTTTAGTATACTTAAATGCATTAGACAACAAATTATAAAAAACTTTCTGCAACTGCCCCGGATCAAACCATAGAGGTATATTACTCTCTTCACAATAAAAATTAAAGGTAACAGTCCGTTGAACTGCCAACTCACAAAAAGAACGATAAATATCATTTAAAAACGGAACTAAATTGTATTCATAAACATGTAAGTTGACATAATTCTGTTCCAGTTTTCTGAATTCAAGCAATTCAGAAATCATATTCCGCATTCGATCGGCATGTTTACTAATTTTGGAGAGCTTATTGTATAAAGTTGGAGAAAGCGAAGAAGTCTGGAATAACATATCAATCTGGCTAATAATAAGCGTAAGAGGAGTCCGGAATTCATGACTAATATTGGTAAAGAAGCGAAGTTTTGCTTGATTCAATTCTTCGCTTCTTCTTTTTTCCTCCTTCTCTTTTTCAAGAGAGAAGGATAATTTTCGACGAGTATTAACGACACGAAATGTTACATAAGCAAGAGTGAAAGTCGTCAAGACATACAAACCCCACGCCCATAAAGTATTGTACCATGGTTCAGCAATTTGAATGTCCAATGCTATTTGACGTCGATCCATCAAATTCTGAGAAACATTCTTTTCCCGTACAAGCAATCTGTATTTTCCAGGATCCAAATTGGTATAATGAACACTCTGTGTATGGGTAGAAACCCAATCCTCATCAAATCCGACTAATTGGTATTGATATTCATTATTTCGCTGGATATCAACATAATTAGTCGTTGCAAAATTGATTTTCAAATTATTCTGTTTATAATTCAAATAGAGCGATTTACAAAATGGAAAAGCCTCCTTCAATAAATCATCAGAAGTTTTCCCCGGGTGAATTCTCTTATCGTGGATATACAGTTCTGAAAAGTATAGCATGTAATTTTTTTCTTGTTGCTCTAAATCCTTTCGAAAAAAAGACGTAAGTCCGTCATTTCCACCGACAAACAATTCTCCATTTCGGCATACTAAAAGGCCACACCCATCTGTGATAGAACTAATTGGTAAATGTGTTCCTAATAAAGCAAAACGCGTATTACCGTTGACAGGATTCAGAAATGTAATTCCCTTATCACAAGTGATCAACAATTCACCTGAATTTGTTTCCGCAATGTTGTAACAATAATTACTGAGCAAATGACCACTTCCCTGCGAATAATGAACGAAAGAGTCTGTCGCTTTATCGTAACGATACAATCCTCCTCCCAGAACAACAAAATAAATATCGCCGTTTCGGGTTGTAAGCAGACGTTTGGGTTCAAACTGAATACCATATTGGGGTAAAAAATATTTTCTTTGATTTTTTGGATGGGCTAATTCGATCTTAGTTAACGAGGAACCAATCAAAATCCAAATATACCCATCCTGGTCAATAGTAAAGTGTTGAGCATTCCTGCATATATGTTGAAAATGGTCGGTTTCCGGATCCAAAACAAACGTACCATTCATCGCACTTACATAAAGTTTATCTTTATACATCGAGGTATGAAAAATAATGCCATCCGGCATAATAGAACTACTACCTTGATAATCTTTTAAATAGTTATGAAATTTCCCAGTCCGAATATCATAGCGTGTCAGTCCTCCGTGATGCGTTCCTATATAAAGTTGATTCCGTTTTTCATCGTAGGAAATACTTTTTAAATTATTAACCAATACGGAATTTGGGGGGCCGGGAGTAAAATATTTGAATGTACGTGTTTTCCGGTTCATCAAATTCAGTCCACCTCCTTCTGTACAAATCCAAATATTGCCATCTTTGTCTTCTACAAGATGACCAACAAAGGAATAATTCAAGCATTCTTTTCGCAACGGATTAGCAATATAATGAGAGAAGACTTCTCTCTCTGGATTAAAATAATTAACACCTCCATAGTACGTCCCAGCCCAAATAGAACCTTGAGCATCAATAAAAACAGAGAAAACCGATGAGTGTGAAAGACTCCCCGGTAAATAATCACCTTTGTACACAATAAATCGATCCGTATAAGGATTATATTTGTGAAGTCCCATGAATGTCCCGAACCAGATGTTGCCAAAACGATCTTCCGCAAAACTCCGGATTTGGTCATTTCCTATATGATATGGTTCCTTATTCGATTCAGAATACCAACAAATTTCTCCATCAGTCTTAATTCGATAAAGCCCACCCGTACGACAACCAACCCAAACTTCACCAAGCGAACTTTCAAATATTCGATAAATTTCCGGACCGTTGATTACACAGCGTATAGCTTTTCCCTCTTCAATCACATAAAGTCCTTCATAAGTTCCGACCCAAATTTTATTTTCACTGATTTGTAAACAGGAAATTCCTGGAATGTCTTCTACTCTATAAACTTTCAGACTGTCAACTAATTCATCATACCTACAAATGGTCCCTTCATAACCAGTATAAATCTCACCATCAGCAGAAGAAGCAACAGTCCTCGCCTGATAACCTTTAACCACATAAAACGCTTCTTCTTTCAGATCATACCGAACCAACGAATCACAAGTCCGAAAAAAAACATCTCCTCTTTTATCTCCGGTCAAGTGGTCACACTCGTGCCCCAACAGGACATTAATGGAGCTCGTTGGATCAATATTTTCCCATCCTTTGTAAACTTGCATTCGGTCACCGTCGTAAATGCTGATTCCTTCACGTGTTCCGAACCACATCCGACCTAATTGATCTTCATAAATAGACATAACAGAAATTTGCGATAAACCTTCGCCCATTCCTATATGTTTGAAATAGACAGGATGCAAAAATTGACAAATAAAAAGGAAACCCAATAGCCATAACTGTCTCTTCATGGTACAATACAATATTTTAGAAAAACTATTTCATAACGTTCGATACGGCACCCCAAATTCTTTACAGGAGATTTCTTCCAACTCGACAACCCATATCTTGACATTCCGGACGGCCGGGGCACCATAGCTGAAAGGTCGGTCTGAATACTGCTCCATTAGGATGTTTAACGCTTCTGTCTTTTGGTCGAAATCCTCTTCAAACCGTACTTTCCCCCATCCGATGACGCTCGCTGAACGCATCCGATAGCTACATGCCACTTCTACATTTTGGAAAACCAATTGGGCATCCGTACAAAAGGTAATGCAAACATGCGGATTCCGCTCCAACACCGAAATGCTCCGTCCTTCTTGGGCAGAATGCAGGTAGACAATCCCGTCCCGATAACCGAAATTCATCGGCAAGACATAAGGCGTACCGTCTGTATCGGCCATTCCGACGAAACAGACCTTACACATGCGAATGATTTGTTCAATTTGCTCCTTTTCTGTATGTGTTAACGTTTTCATAATTGCAACTTCTTTATCAGCGCTGACAAAGTTACACATTTCCGTACATATATTCCTCGCCTTGTCAAAGGCTTTTATCCGGAAATACCCGACTATTTCCCTTCCTTCCAAAAAATATTATCTCGGAGGTAAATCAAAATACATTGAGGCTCGTTCTACTTCTGCTCATTTTATGTACATTTGCCTGCGAATGAAGAAAACGCATACATATAAAACGTTATTCCGGTTAATGCGCCCGCAACAGTGGGTAAAAAATGGCATTCTATTTTTTCCACTTTTCTTTGCGCAAGAAATAGGGAAAGGAGACAAGTTGTTGCATGTGTTCATTCTCTTCGTCGGCTTTTGCTTGTTGAGCAGCTGCATCTACATCCTGAACGACCTGTTGGACATTCAAGAAGACCGCTTGCATCCGACCAAACGCTTCCGCCCACTTGCCGCCGGGGAGATATCATCAGGTAAAGCATTCGCTTTTATGCTGAGCCTTCTTGGTATCACGACAGTTTATGTGGGGTATTTCTACCCGGCACCCTTGCTTGAAAACAGGATTGTGCTGTTAGTAGTAGCCTACGTGCTCCTGAATCTGTTGTATTCATGTTTACTGAAACGCATACAAATCGTCGATGCAATGGTCATTGCTTGCGGTTTTGTTATTCGTCTGGAGGCAGGAGCTGAAGCAGGAGGAATAGATTTGTCTCATTGGCTGATTATCATGACATTCATCCTTTCACTCTTCCTTGCTTTTGCCAAGCGTCTGGACGACCTGCGTAATTTCTTCGCGACCGGAGTAGTCTCACGGAAAAATGTCACCGGATATACAATTGATTTCCTAAACGTGGTTTTGGCTTTCCTTTCCGCCGTCATCACCATCGTATACATCCTCTATACCATTGCGCCGGAAGTAACCGACCGAAGCAGTCCTTACCTGTACCTGACTGTTCCTTTCGTATTAACAGGCATCATACGCTATCTGCAAATCCTTTTAGTCGAACAAAGTACCTGCAATCCGACAGACATCTTGTTGCATGACCGAACTTTGCAACTAACCATAGTCGGTTGGCTGTTTGTATTCACCATTCTTATTTATTGACAAAAAGTTATGGCAATCGCGATTTTTGATTTCGACGGAACAATCTTTTCCCGCGACTCACTGGCAGATTTCCTGATGCAAACCTGCGGAAAGAGACGTTTTTTTCTGTACCTTCCATTAGTTATTGGACTGAAACTGGCTACCATAAGCGGTATGCTGTCTACACACTGTGCTAAAGAGAAAGTGTTCACGCTGTTTCTGCACGGAATGAAATGGCAAGACTTCTTGCGAGCCTGTTCGCGATATGCCAACCGTATTCCTCGATTCATCTACCCGACAGCACTTGAACAAATCAAGCAGCATTTGATTGCGGGAGACCGTGTTGCCATCATCAGCGCATCTGTTGCAGACTGGATACGCCCATGGGCAGAATCAGTTGGCATCCAATACGTGGAAGGGACGACCTTGGAAGTAAAGAACGGGATACTGACGGGCAAGCTCGCCGGCCCCAACTGCAAAGGGATGGAAAAGGTACGCCGATTGCGCCAACTGTTTCCTGATTTTGAGTCCGACACCTTATATGTTTATGGCGACAGTACAGGTGATAAAGAAATACTTGCACTCGCCACTTATCCGCATTACAGAGCATTTAAACACAAGAAAAGAACATGAGTACGCATTGGTTATTTACATTATTTCGTACACTCCAGGATGAATGGCGAGAATTTAAACAGACTTTATTTCCACTTACACGGATAGAAATCGCCCTTTTTCTCTTTTTCTTTACCGTTTATGCTTTCATTGGATTCCAGTTGTTTTTCAATACTCAGCTATTGAACATCTATCATTCCGGAGCTGGTAATTATTTAGGATACGACAATTTGTTCCATCTCCATACACGAGGGGGAGCATTCGACATCTGTCACCCATTTTTCAATCTATTCCATCTGCTAAAAACAGGAACCATTCAGCTGTTCTCAGTCCTATTTAAAGAAAAGGCGGCCTATTTAATATGTCTGCCACTCATGAACTTCTTAGTGACAAGTGCACTCATCTTTATTTATCGCTATTTGAGACAAATCATTATGCTTCCTGTACACCGGGCACTTTTATTAACCGGATTTACTGGGTCTTTCTTTACGACAATTGTTCTATCATTTACAACAGAAACTTATCCATTTTCTTTCTGCATATTAGTCCTTTCTCTTTTTATTTTTTCTACTGAATTTAAGCAGACAAAAACTATCAAAAAACAGACAATCTGCTTGTTTACTTTTCTCTGTGGAGGAATAACCATTACAAATGCTGCCAAACCTATGGCTGCTCTTTTTCTTAATAAATCCTCTTTTCTGCAAAAATGTAAAGTAGGAAGTAAAATTTCAGTTCTTTTTATTGGATGTGTTGCCATTATCATGGGATTTTATACATTGAAAAATCATTGGTTCGATTCAGAAAGCGTTTCACCTCTTGAGGCGACCTATCAAATCAAACAATATTTCATTTACGACAATCATTTCAGCAAACAACTACTAATTGATTTCTGGGGAAACACGATCCTCAGTACACCTCTAACTCCGCAGCAAGTCGGAAAAGAAATAGTCTTGCGTCCGAGTGACTATCTGTATGATTGGCAGAATATCACTATTATCTTTCTCTTAATATTAGTTATAACTTCTGCTATACTTAATATAAAGAATCGTTATGTACAACTATTACTCATGTATTTAAGCGTTGATGGTATCGTACACTTCATTTTCCGTTATGGGATGAATGAAGCAATTCTATTTGGTGGACATTGGATGTTTACAATTCCTTTTCTGTTAGGATGGTTATATCCATTATGTCCAACTCGCATTCACTACATCATAGACCTCATCATAATCAGTTTTTTTCTTCTGATAGCCACTTCCAATATAATAGAATTTGTGCGAATCCAAGAAATACTCCAAACAAACCCAGCTTAGTTTAAATACAAACAAAAAACGCATCTCGAAAGGGATGCGTTTTTTGTTTGTATTTAAATCAATCCGCTTAGTCTTTCAACTTTGCGCAGAGGAATTCGCGATTCAGACGGGCAATGTTGCTGACCGAAATGTTCTTCGGGCATTCCATCTCGCAGGCACGTGTGTTGGTACAGTTACCGAAGCCCAGTTCGTCCATCTTGGCAACCATTGCCTTTGCTCGACGGGCTGCTTCAACACGGCCTTGCGGCAGCAATGCCAGCTGGCTGACCTTGGCCGACACGAACAGCATGGCCGAACCGTTCTTACAAGCGGCTGCGCACGCTCCACAACCGATACAAGCGGCTGCGTCCATCGCCAAGTCGGCATTCTTCTTGGGAATAGGAATGGCGTTGGCATCGGGCACGCCACCCGTATTGACAGATACGAAACCTCCTGCCTGCATAATCTTGTCGTAGGCCGAACGGTCGACCATCAAGTCGCGGATCACCGGGAAACCGGCCGAACGCCACGGCTCGATCGTGATGGTCTCGCCATCTTTGAAACGACGCATATAAAGCTGGCAGGTCGTCGCCCCCGTAGCCGGCCCGTGCGGGTGTCCGTTTACATACAACGAGCACATGCCACAGATACCTTCGCGGCAGTCATGATCAAATACTACGGGCTCTTTGCCTTCTTTCACCAAGCGTTCGTTCAGGATATCCAACATTTCCAAGAAAGAAACACTTTG
>CALUTX010000146.1 GCA_944323815.1 uncultured Parabacteroides sp.
CTCTACGTCTTCTGCGCTCTCCGCGCCCCCTAATTGTCAATTGTTAATTGTTAATTGTCCATTGTCAATTATAATTGCGGTACGTACTGCACAAACGCCTCCATCGCTTCATACGAGGCCAATCCCAACTGATGGTATAACTCGGCAGTTGCCCGGTTGCGGTCTTCTGCACGTTGCCAGAACAGGCGTTCGTCGTCTCCCAAGAAAGGAGCGCTTTCAGCTTGTGATTGGTGCTTCAATATCGCGTTGCGCTTATGCCGAAGTTCTTCCGGCGAAATGGGTACAGCCATCTCCACATGGTCCATTTCCCATTCGGCCCATGCACCGCGATACATCCAGATGCGGCAGTTCTTCAGCCATTCCTCATCCTTCAGCTCGTCGATAGCCGCAAGGACTGCATTCAAACAAACGCGATGCGTGCCGTGCGGGTCAGCCAAATCTCCCGCCACAAACATCTGATCCGGCTGTATATCTTGCAGCAAACGTTTGACGATCGCAATATCTGCCTCACCCAAATCGTTTTTCTTCACCCGACCGGTCTCGTAGAAAGGCAAGTCGAGGAAATGGATGTGGTCGTCGCTCTTGATGCCACTGTAACGTGCACCGGCACGCGCCTCTTCCCGACGGATAGTACCTTTCATAAACAGGACATCCGGCTTTTCGGCTTCTCCTTCCACCTTCTCATAACGGAGGAAGTGGATAATTTCTTCCGCTTTCCGACGCACCGTATCGTCTTGCGTGTATTTTGCACAAACATCACGCAGATATTCACAATAACGGATTACCTCTTCATCTCCCACAGCGATATTTCCCGATGTTTCATACGCCACATGCACATCGTGATGCTGCTCGCAAAGGCGGTGGAATGTCCCGCCCATCGAAATCACATCATCATCCGGATGCGGGCTGAAGATAATCACCTTCTTGGGATAAGGCGTGGCACGCTCCGGGCGATTCGAGTCATCTGCATTCGGTTTACCTCCGGGCCACCCTGTAATCGTGTGCTGGATGTCATTAAAGACTTTAATATTGACATTATAAGCCGAACCGTAAAGCGCCAGCAGCTCACCTAAACCATTTCCACTGTAATCTTTATTGGTCAACTTCAATATAGGCTTATGCGTCAACTGGCAAAGCCAAACAATCGCCCGGCGAATCAGCTTATTATCCCATTCGCAGTTGGTCACTAACCAAGGATGGCTGATACGTGTCAAATCGTAAGAGGCAGACAAATCCACCACCACCTTCGCATTGGGATGATTCTGCAAATAAGATGAGGGGACGGCATCGCTGACCTTTCCCTCAACAGTACGGACAACAATTCCCGATTTGTCCTCACCCCAAGCCATCAACAGTACATTACGCGCCCTCATCATCGTCGAAATACCCATTGTAATCACTCCGGCAGGCACATTGTCTATCGACGGGAATGTCCTTGCTGCTTCCTTCCGCGCTGTTCCTTCTAACAACACCAAACGTGTACGCGAGCTCAACGACGTTCCAGCCCCGTTAAACATAACATTGCTTGCCGAACCGACACCCAACAGGATATAATCCAAGCCATGAAAACGCTCAATCTGTTCTTCATAAGAACGACAGAAATCCAAGATGGCGTCCTTCGGCATACAGCCATCAGGAGCAAACACGTTCTCCGGCTTTATATCAATGTGATCCAACAAAGCAGCCTTTAACTGCGCGACATTTCCCGCAGAAGCGGAAGTCAGCGGATAAAATTCATATTCAATAAAGATAACGACATTCCGAAAGCTCAACTGTTCTTCCCGGTGCATCCGAATCCATTCCCGATAGACACTCAAAGGCGAACGCCCACCGGGAATCGCCATCACAAACAACTCACCGAGTTCCTGCTTCTTGCGGATTTGATCGGCGATCTCTTTGGCAATAACAAATGAAGCCTCGTCGGCCGATTCATAAATCGTCGTGGAGATTTTCTCCAAACGAGTCAACACAGAATGCTCGAAAGCATTCTCCGGACGGTAATACCGCTGGGGTATCCGCGTCAATGTGATTTGTGAACTAAGGTCTGTTTTCATATTTCCTCCTTTGATTTTAAGTTCATGTTAAAACAATGTATTTGCTTCCGGGACCAATTGCCCCATTGACCAGACAGCACGCACATTCAGGCTTCTATCCAGAATAATGATGTCTGCATCCTTGCCCCGTTGCAAGGTTCCTGTCCGGTCAGACACGCCCATCAAACGCGCCGGCGTTTCCGAAGCCATCCGGACAGCATCGGCCAATGGGATATTTGCCTTCTGCACCATGGTACGAACCAATACGTCCATGGTGGCAATACTTCCCGCCAACGAAGAATGGTCTGCCAATTTGCAAACCCCGTCTTCAATGATGATGCGGGAATCTTCACCCGGCAACACGTCGCTTGCCGCATAGGAAAGCGCATCGGTCACCAAGCAGGTCCGCTCTACTCCTTTCAATTTATACACGAGCCGGAGGATGGTTGATGGCAAATGTTTTCCGTCTGCAATCACCTCTACCGTCATATCATCTATCAGATAGACACTTTCCACCGTCCCTTCGTACTTATATTCACGCCGTTTATGAAATCCAGGCATGGCGTTATAGAACTGTGCGGCATGGGTAAAGCCAGCAGCATACGCTTCCTTGATGTCTCCAAATTCCGCCTCTGTATGCGTAATGGCTGCCAAGATGTTTTTCGACCGCAAATAACGGGCGAAGTCATGCGCTCCAGGCAGCTCCGGACTGGCGTCCCAACGCTTGATGCAACCATCGGCCTGCTCCAGAATCGATTTATATTCCGTTTCATCCGGATTCTTTACTTCATACAGGCTACCCGCCATCTTCGCGTTCAGATAAGGCCCTTCGACATGCATTCCCAAGACCGGGCTATCTTTCTCCGCCATCAATTGCCGGCAAATAGCAACGGCTTTGCAAATATCCTCTTTCGGAGAAGCAGACAACGTCGGAAAGATGCTTGTCGCACCATGCTTCAAGTGCGCAGCAATCGCTGTCCGGAAAGCCTCTTCCGTACACTCCTTGAAGTCATGTCCGCCACCGCCATGCACATTCATTGCCACAAAACCGGGAATGATATACATGCCTTTTGCATCCACCACTGTGGCACCGATGACCGCCAAATCGCTGTTCGTCACTTCCAATATCTTTCCGTCACTTACCAATACGGAACCATCCTTCAGCCAGCCTTGCGGAGTCAGGATATGACCATTTATAATCTGTGTCAGCATACGTCTTCCCTTTTATGTTCTCAAAACAGTTTATTTGTCCCTTCAACCAGCTTGCCCATTGCCCAGACAGCCCGTACGTTCAACTCCTTATCCAGAACCATCAAATCGGCATCCTTGCCCCGTTGCAAAGAACCTTTCCGGTCATACACACCCATGATACGCGCCGGTGTTTCCGAAGCCATCCGGACGGCATCTTCCAACGGGATTTCCGCCTTCTGCACCATGGTCCGAATCAAACGGTCCATGGTCGCAATACTTCCTGCCAACGCCGAACGATCTGCCAATTTGCAGACGCCATCTTCGATAATCACACGCGGGTCAAACGCCACCTGGCTATCGCTTGCCGCGCAAGCCAACGCATCCGTAATCAGACAGGTACGCTCCACGCCTTTAATTTTATAAACCAGCCGCAAAATCGTCGGCGGGACATGGATGCCATCGGCCACCACTTCGACCGTCATGTCGTCAATCAAATAAATGCTCTCGACCGTCCCTTCATACTTGTATTCACGCCGTTTATGGAATCCCGGCATCGCATTATAGAAATGCGTCGCATGCGTGTAACCCACCTCGTAGGCCGTCTGAATGTCTTCATACTCCGCCTGCGTGTGTCCAACGGCTGCCAAAACTCCTTTCGACGTGATATATTTGCCAAACTGTATCGCACCCGGCAATTCCGGAGCCGCATCCCAACGCTTAATACAATGCGTTTCTTCCAATAACGGGATATATTCTTCCGGGTCCGGATTCTTGATATTTTCAGGCATCTGCCCGCCAGCCATCTTCATGTTGAAATAATGTCCTTCCAAATGCAATCCCAAAACCGGACTGTCCGGCTCTGCCATCAGTTTCTCGGTCGTGGCAGCCGCCGCACGAATCATCGGAATCGTTGAAGAAGAAAGCGTCGGGAATATACTGGTGGTTCCATGTCGCATGTGAGCGGCAACCGCTGCGCGGAAAGCATCTTCCGTTCCTTCCATGAAGTCCCGACCGCCACCGCCGTGCACGTGGATTTCGACTCCGCCCGGCACGATATACATGCCCTTCGCGTCCACCAGCGTAGCCCCAACGACGGCCAAATCACAGTTTGTTACCTCCAAAATCTTATTATCGCTTATCAATACAGAGCCGTCTTTCAACCAGCCCTGCGGGGTAAGGATTTTCCCATTTATAATTTGAGTCAACATAGCGCAAGAATTAAAAAATTTGTGTTTTTATTTGCGAGTGTAAAGTTAGAAAGAAAAATCAAAGGCCGGCGAAAAGAGAACCATTAAATTTGCTTTTCTATGTTAAAACGGGACGGCAGCTATTTCTAATGGTCCGGCAGGTATTTCAAACGGGTCGGCAGCCATTTTCCAGCGGAATAGCATCCGCCGGAAAATGCACTGCCATAAATTGCCAGCTACACTGGCATGAATTACCGGATACACTGGCATAAATTTGACGCCCTTTGCATCACCAAATTACGATTTCGTCCGCAAAGATAAATCCGCCCTGTACGCGGGCAGCCTTAATGCGCACGTATCGCGCTTTCCATTCACCTTGGAACGTGTAAGTCTGGAAGGCCAAATCGGGATTGTCGGGCGCAATGGTTGTCGGTACGACACCACGTGAAGTATAATGTTCGCCGTCGTCCGACGTCAGCAACTCGACCTGCCCCGGCTGGAACACGCCCGGACCAATCAGCTGCATGAAACGAACGGAGACTTTATGCAAATCGGTTACCTCTCCCATGTCGACCGCGCAATCCAAATTATCCAAATAACCTTGCCAGCGACCATCCAAATAGGTCAATCCGCCTCGATAACCGTCGAGCAAGGCATTCATGCCGCCTGCCATATAACCGCTGTACAGCCGATTATAATAATGTATCGGCCGGTTGATTCCCCGATGATAATCCACCGCCTTCTCCGTCGGCGTCCCTTGCAATTGACCATCGCGGAAGATGGCTGCCACGATATGGGCCGAATCTTTTACGACAATAGAGCCTTCATACAAAGCTGAAGCGGCGGTAGGTGTCGTACCGTCTGTTGTATAACGGATTTCTGCGGGGTATTTCTCCGCATCCAGCAGCACCGAAATTTGCTTTTCCACCGTATCCACCGCCATCGTCACTTCCAATTCGTCCGAAAGGGTAAAGCAATGAATATCCATCGCTTGCAAACGAGGAATATGCGCATTCAGGCGAGGCTTGAAACTTTCCCATGTACGCAAAGATTGCGGTGTCCACCCGATTTCAGCAACGGCCAACGCACGCGGGAACATCATGTATTCCAAATGCTCCGGTGTCTGGATATACTCTGTCCATGTGTTGCCCTGTACGCCTAAAATATGCTTTTGTTCGTCTATCGTCAAAGAATCGACCGGTACGGGATTATAACTATATACTTTCTTCACCGGCGTATATCCGCCGATGGCATACGGTTGGGTCTTGGGATCCGCCTGATAGAAATCAAGATACATATAATTACCCGGCGTCATCACCACATCGTGTCCCATGCGTGCCGCCCGGATTCCTCCGTCTTCACCTCGCCACGACATGACGGTTGCTTCCGGCGCCAAACCTCCTTGCAAAATCTCGTCCCAGCCAATCAACCGGCGTCCTTTTGAGAGGAGGAACGCTTCAGCACGATGAATCATGTAACTTTGCAGCTCGTCAACATCTTTCATTCCCTCCTTCTTCATCAAGGCTTGGCATTTCGGACACGTTTTCCATGCGTTTTTCCCTGCTTCGTCGCCCCCGACATGGATATATTTCGAGGGGAACAGTTCCATTACCTCAGTGAGCACATCTTCCATAAAGCGGAAAGAACGTTCATTCCCCACACAGAAATCCCCGTTTACATAAGGTTTACCCGAACAGCTCAATTCCGGATAGGCTGTCAGCACCTCTTCGGAATGACCCGGAAACTCGATTTCCGGAATGATTTCAATATGCCGATCGGCGGCATAAGCCACCATCTCCCGAATATCCTGTTTGGTGAAATAACCGCCATACGCTCCCGGAGTTCCTTCGGGCAGGTAACGGCGGTCTTTTCCGTCCCACCATTTCCGCCAATCCGACTCCGTACGGAACGCCGTTTCTGCCGTCAATTTCGGATATTTGTCGACTTCAAAACGCCAACCGCCGGCATCCGTCAGATGCAGATGCAACCGATTCAATTTATACTGCGCCATGACATCCAGCAGCTTCATCACCTCTTCTTTCGGGAAGAAATGCCGGGAGACATCCAAATGCAATCCTCGGTATCCGAAACGCGGCGCATCCTCAATCCGTCCGCACGGTATCGATCCATCGGCATACAACTGGCGCAGCGTCTGCATGGCATAAAACACACCCGTCTGCGAACTTGCCTGCAAGCGGATGCCGGCAGTCGTTATCTCCAGCCTATATCCTTCCGGATTCCCCGCCTCTGCGCGGTCTTCAAGCTCAATCTTCAATTTGTCGGAAGGCCTGCCGCCAAACAGTTCCACACTGTCTATCCGGCAAACTCCTCCCGTTTGTTCCCAAGAGGCAGGTAGAGGAATCAAGCTGACCTGTCTTTTTTCTTCTTGTATGTTGGAACAGCCTGCTACCGAAACAACAAGGAGCGATCCGGCTATCCACTGACGAAGGAATCTGAATGGTTTCATACGCA
The DNA here is from genome assembly GCA_944323815.1 of uncultured Parabacteroides sp. Taxonomy (GTDB): domain Bacteria; phylum Bacteroidota; class Bacteroidia; order Bacteroidales; family Tannerellaceae; genus Parabacteroides. The sequence continues at coordinate 6,884 of CALUTX010000146.1, forward strand.
TTTTGCTTAAATGGTTCTGTTCTTTGCGGGTAAATATACAAAAATTACTCTATATCTTCGTCATCAAAGTCAAAATCAAAGTCAAATTCATTATACATTCCGTCAGGGTCTGTAAACTGCTCCAGCTCCCGGCGCTCTTTCTTCGTCGGGCGCCCCATGCCGCGTGCCCGGTCGACAAAACCGGAGATGCGGTTCATTTCCAGCAATTCATATTGGTCGGGCGTCGTTACATTCTCCAAAAAGCCGGGCACCAACTTAGCCCCCATGCGCTTCTCTGTCAGGTCGAGCACTTTGAAGGAAAAAGTTACGGGCGGTTTGCGAACCTGAACAACCTCTCCTCTTTTAATCATGCGAGAAGGCTTCACCGTTACTCCTCCAACCATTACACGCCCTTTCTTACAGGCGTCGGCCGCAATCGTGCGGGTCTTGAAAATGCGCGTCGCCCACATCCATTTGTCTATGCGAACCTCTTCCA
>CALUTX010000147.1 GCA_944323815.1 uncultured Parabacteroides sp.
TATTCCACTGTCTGCAATTACGGATAAGCTTGAAAAGATTGAATTGGAAACGACAGAAGAATGTCTCATTTCTCGTGTGGACCAAGTTTTTTGCAATGATAAATATATAATAACGGTCGGCCCTAAAAACATCTTTTTATTCGATAAAAAGGGAAAATTCATTTCTCCGATTGGGCGTATCGGGAATGGACCGGGAGAGTTTCCGCATATCTATAAAACTGGTATGGATTGGAAAAAGAATGAATTATATGTTGTCTGTCCGGGTAAAATTATCTGTTTCAATTTAGATGGAATGGTTACAAAAGAGAAAAAAGTAGATTTCTCAGGTATTGTGAAATATATTGCGAACATAGATAATTCTATCTGTATCATACAAGAAACAACGGGAAAAGAACATCACTCCTCTCTTCTTTTATTTGATAAAACCCTAAGTTCTCTAACTGATTCCGTTCCTATTCGGACTGTCTCTCTTCCCAGAATGATGACAACAATGTCTTTTTATGAAGATTTTGTGACAGTTGAGGATAAGCAGGTCTTTCTATATTATCCAGAATTAAATCCAGAAAAATGTATGCGTGATACCCTTTATATCGTAAAGGAAAACCGAGTAGAACCATATTTAAGATTGTCATTTGAAGATGTGTACAAGGCTGATGGTTATAAAAATACTTATTTGATGAACATATATAAAAGTTCGCGTTTCGTTTTTGCAACTTATACGACTGAAGATGATCAGCGTACCGTAAAACAATTTTGTTACGATATGAAATCTAAGCAAGGAGGATGTGTTGCGGGGTACACAGATGATTTCGTTACCTCAGAAAAAGTGATTATTCATCCTTTACATATAAATGGGGAAAAATTTTGGTTTATGAAAACCGTTTGGGACGGAGAGGGAGATGAACCAAATCCCACATTATTTATAGGGACATTAAAAAAATAGCCTTTTTACTGAATGATAAAGAAATAAGAGTATATCAATATAAAAGAGAGACTGGCGTTTTGTTATTTTGGAGCACGGATTACACGAAAGTTGCATGGAAGAATAAGTAAAAATGTGAATATCGTGTAATCTGTGCTTGCTTTAAGGAAAAGATTATCAATACGTTTCTTCATTTGCCAGATTCCACATGTTGAGGAAAGAGGCCTTTGTGATGTCGACAATCTTCTCCCAGTTGATTTTTTCCACGTGGTCGCTCGGCTGATGGTAGTCCGGATGACCGTTGGTGTGATACCAGATAATCGGGATGTCGCGCCGGGCAAACGAACCGTTGTCGCTTCCGCCGACCGGCTTGTCCCACGGGTGGTAAACGGGCGTGAGGTTCAGTTTGTAGGTTTGGATGTCGTTTTTCAGCCATTCGCCGAACGTCGGGTGGGCTTCGGTGTAGAAATAATCGACCAGCGTAGGACGGTTCTCGTCGCTGTTCCGCCCAATCATGTCATAATTCAGGTAGGCTTTTACGCGGTCGATTTCAGGGAACGACTGCACAAAATATTGCGAACCCAGCAGTCCCTTCTCCTCTCCGTCCCAAAAAGCAAAGATGACGGTGCGCTCCGGTTGCACGCCGGTGGCCAAAAAAGCCTTTGCTACTTGCAGCACGGCCGAAACGCCGGAAGCGTTGTCGTCAGCCCCGTTGTAGATTTGGTCCCCGTCCAGCGCCGGGTCGAATCCCAAGTGGTCATAATGCGCCCCGATGATGACATATTCGTCCGGGCGTTTTCCCTCTATTTTTCCTAAGATATTTCGGAGTGATAATTTCTGATGTACTTCTTTTTTCAGTTTGGCAATCGAGTCGGGATGCACCTGATAACGGCCTCGTTTTTGGCGTTCTTTGTTGTATACTTCAAAAGGTTGGTAATAAGAGTCGAACAGCGGTGCAATGCCTAATGTTTTCAAGTTGGATACGATATATTCACCTGCGATTTGCCCTTCCCGCGAACCTGCCTCGCGTCCTTTCAGCGCATCGCTGGCCAGAAAAGCGATATGGGCTTCTGCGTTTGTCCGGTTAATCACTTCCAATCCCTTCTTTTCGGGGGACGTTGCCCCTATGGCTGACGTCAACATCAGGGCGATAGCCAATAATCCTGTTTTTTGCATGAGATTTTGTTTTTATAATTTTAGCAAATGTACAAAAACATTCGTTTGCGTTTGAGTTTGAAAGGGAGGGAAAATACAAAAAGGTTCATCTTACCATTCAACTGGTTTCGGATGTCCCCCTACATCAATCTCTCACCAGCCTTTGAGGCTAAAGGTGAAGAGATTTCATCTACTTGATTAAAAAACTTCTTAATTCTTTGAGTTTCCACTCATCTCATTTAGCAATTTGCGAATTTCAGTATTTATTCGTTGACACATCGAACCGTTTCCGATTGATTGATAACGAGCTGCCTGATATTGCAGCATTGCTAAAGCACGCATACTTTTTTCATTTGTTTTCATCATACATCTTATAATTTACGTTTCCCACGCTTGGGAAACAAGTTGATAATAATAGAACCTAAACTCTCTTTTTCTTTTTGTTTGCGATGCAAAGATAGGACTTTTTGCTGAAAAAATATGCTGTAAAACATAGTTTTTGATCATGATATTATTGTTTTTTAACCGATAAAGAAGATGTTTTTGATTTTTCAAACAGTTCTCTTTAATGGGAAATTATTTTTATATATCTGACAATCAGACTACTTTCAGTCCGGCTTGCAAGGAAAGCATCTTTTTGGGAATATGCTCTTTGATATTCCGGATAAGCAGATTGGCAATCGTGTGGCGGATAAAATCTTTGCGGGTCACCCATACGATTACCCTTGCCGGGCGCGGTATAGCGAACGGTCGAACCAGTTCTTTTTGTTGGTCGCTGAGCTGGTAAATGGCCAATTCGGGGATAAAGGTGATTCCGTTACCGCCTTCTACCATGCGCATGAATGTTTCCAAACTTCCTAATTGATAAGCAGCTTGACGGAGCTTGACCTTTTCCATTTGGCAAAAGCGCATGAGTTGGTCGCGAAAACAGTGTCCTTCGTCTAACAGCCACAACCGTTCTCCACTGACGTCGGACGAGCGAACCAGATTCTTTTTGAAAAGATTTTCGTTGCGGGCAATATAGGCGTAAAACTGTTCATAATACAACGTTTCGCCTTGCAAGAGGTTTTCGGTCGGCTGGTTGGCGATGATGGCAGCGTCTATTTTTCCGTCGATGAGCGCCTTTAATGTGGGGGCTGTTTGCATCTCCCTGATTCGTATGTCCAAATCCGGGTGTTTTTCAGACAATTGCTGGAAAAATCGCGGAAGCAGATAGGGAGCGATGGTCGGCAATACGGCCAATCGGAAGGTCCCTTTTAGCGATTGTTCTTCTTCGTTCACAATCTCTTTGATGAGAGAGGTTTGATAGAGAACGACTCGCGCTTGATCGATAACTTTGCGTCCGGCAGGAGTAGGGCTGACGGGTTGTGTGTTGCGGTCGAACAACTTAACGCCCAATTCGTCTTCCAGTTTTTGAATCATCATACTTAATGTGGGTTGCGTGACGCGGCAGTGTTCTGCGGCTTTGGCAAAATGGCGGTAGGTGTCTACCGCAAGGATATATTCGAGTTGTTGGATATTCATAGAGGTTGTATAAAGGTTTATCAAAGGACATCTAACGGTGAACGTTTCATCACTAACGGATAACGTTCGGGATGTTTGAGGCTCTCGATTTCGAGGTCGATGTCCAATTCGGGCCATTCGATGGCATGGGGACCGGCCATACGGACATTGAGTGCGCTGCTGACACGGGCGTCACGCAACCACGGTACGCGATTGTATGACACAAAATAATCTTGTCCCAGCACAGAAAGCATCATCCCTTGCGCATTAATCATCAAGACGCTTACCGACATGGGCTGCGAACTGTTGTTTGAACTCGTTTCCATATAATTCTACTAATTGGGTTATTCTTTTTAATTCTTTGCTGTTAAAACCATAGTTGTTTGCTAATTCGATTTGGGGTTCTAACCAAAATTTAGCTTCGCATTCAGCTTTGAGAACGTGAATATGTTTTCGTTCTTCCTCGTTGGAATATATTTTGAATGTATATCCATCTTCTTGTCTGAATTTAGGACTCATATTAGCATTTTTCTTTTGCGAAGGTAGCAAAAAGCAGAGAGAGGAACAAGCCTCTTGTTAAGAAATATTACTTTCCGGGGAAATGAAAATGCCTTTGGCATGATTTCATCTGTTTAGAAGGTAAGTCGACCGATAAAAAATCCTTACATTTGCGATGTGGATGGAATAAATATAAAAAGATGGAAAATACGATTATACTGCCGGCGGAGTGGTATCCGCAAAGTGCCGTTCAGTTGACATGGCCGCATGTCGATACGGATTGGGCGCCTATATTGGACGAAGTGGTTCCCTGTTTTGTCGCGATAGCCAAAGAGGTAATCAAAAGGGAAAAGCTGTTGATTGTCTGTCCGGATGCAGAGGCCGTCCGCGCTCAGTTGGGAGGGGTGGATGAGAGTCGAATCCTGTTCCGTGAGATGGAAACGAATGATACATGGGCGCGCGATCATGGCGGCATCTCGCTGTTTGACCAAGGACAACCGGTTATCTATGACTTTGTGTTCAACGGTTGGGGAATGAAGTTTGCTGCGAATAAAGATAATTTGATTACGCGCAATTTGGCTGCGCAACATACGTTTGCCGCGGATATTCCGGTGATCAATATGCAGCCGTTTGTGTTGGAAGGTGGCAGCATCGAGTCGGATGGCGCCGGGACCTTGCTGGCGACGGTCGAATGCCTTGCTTCGGTCAATCGGAACGAATATCTGCAAAAGGAAGAACTGGAGGCCTATTTGAAAGAAGTGTTTGGTGTGCAACGTATTTTGTGGCTGGAAAACGGCTATTTGGCAGGCGACGATACCGATAGCCATGTCGATACGTTGGCGCGTTTCTGCCGAGTGGATACGATTGCCTATGTGCAGTGTACGGATGAAACGGATGAACATTTTGAAGAACTGCAAGCGATGGAGCAGGAGTTGCAAGCCTTTCGGCAGATGAACGGCGAGCCTTACCGGTTGGTTCCGCTCCCGATGGCGGATCCGGTCGAGTGGGAGGGAGAGCGGTTGCCTGCTACGTATGCGAATTTCCTGATTATGAACGGGGCAGTATTGCTTCCTTTTTATGATTCTCCCAAAGACGAAGAGGCGCGGAAGGCTTTGCAACAGGTTTTCCCGGAGCGGGAGGTCATCGGGATTAATTGCCTGCCGTTGATTAAACAGCATGGTTCGCTGCATTGCGTGACGATGCAGTATCCGGAAGGATTTATCCGGTGAAGCGGTTCAATGATTGAGTCGCTTCACCGGATAGGCTGGATTTATTCATAGAAAGCGGAGGAATAGTGTACCATGCCATGTATCCCTTGTAATCCTCCTTCTTTCAGTTCTATCGCCATGCAGCAATCGTCAGGAGCCTCAAAGGGAAATTGGATGCCGTATAAAGAGGCTTTTTTGTAACCGAATCGGGGATAATATTCCTTATGCCCAATCAATAAAGCCCCTTTGTAGCCCAATTCGGAGGCTCTTTTATGGGCTTCACGCATGAGCAGGCTGCCAATCCCTTCCCTTTGGTAATCGGGTAAAACAGATAAAGGGGCAACTCCTAAGAGAAGCGCAGTACTTTCCTCTGACACGACTTTTACCTTGGAAAGCAAGATATGTCCTACAAGCGTCCCTTTCTCATTCTCTGCTACCAAAGAGAGTTCCGGTATATAGGCATCTGACTGTCTTAATCGTTTAACTAACAGCGGTTCGGTCGGTTCGCCCTCTGTCGTATTTTCAAATGCAAGTTTGATCAAATGTTGAACTTCGAGGTAATCAGAGGCTTTTTCTGGTCTGATTGTGATGTTTGATGTGTTGTTGGAATAATTTGTCATAACTCTTGTATTCTTTTTTGCAAAAGTAACTATTTATGTAATGATAAAAACGAGAGGTTCAAGGAAATGTCTTATTTATAAGGCGTTTGATAAGACTATTCAGCATTCCGTAAAAAGGTTACAACCTGCCGTAATATGGATACACTCTTGTGTTGGTGGAGGTGTTACTTTTGCAACACGTTATTTAAAGAGCATGAACAATATGGAAGACATTTTCAAGAAAGATTTGTCGGGAGCGATGGTGTCGCCTGACGAACCGGGTTATGACCAATTGATTGGCGCAATCTTCGACACGATGAAACTGGCCTATGAGTTGAATGACGGTTATCATACGCCGGACGAGGTACGTGACTATTTATCCCGTATTACCGGGCAGGAAATAGACCCGTCTGTCACCTTGTTGCCGCCTTTTTATGTGGATTTTGGTAAAAATATCCGTATGGGAAAACGGTGTTGGATTCAGCAAGGTTGTACGTTCTTTGACCGGGGTGGAATCACCATCGGTAACGATGTATTTATCGCCCCGAAAGTAAATCTCATTACCATCAACCACGATCCAGATCCGGATAACCGCAGTGCGACTTACGGTCGTCCTATCGTTATCGAGGATAAAGTGTGGATTGGTATCGGCTCCACGGTGTTGCCCGGTGTGCGGATTGGCTATGGTGCGATTGTCGGTGCCAACAGTGTCGTGACGCATGACGTGCCGCCGATGACGGTTGTGGGAGGAAATCCGGCCCGAATCATCAAGAAAATAGAGGTGCGGAAAAAGGGGTGAAATTTTGCGGTTTGATAGCCCCAAAATTTCATGCCAGTGCGTGTGCCGTTTTATGGCAGTGCATTGGGCGTTTTATGCCAGTGCGCATGTCGACGGATGTTTGTGCCTTTTTTCCCAACATTTATTCGTATTTTTGCGGGAGTGCAAAGCGTTATATAAAAGGAAAGAAGCGATATGAATAAAGAGATAAAAATCGGGTTGGTACAGCAGTCCAATACGGCAGACCGGGTGGCGAATATCGAGAAGTTGAAGCGGAATATCCGGGCATGTGCGGCGCAAGGTGCCGAATTGGTGGTGTTGCAGGAGTTGCATAACGGGTTGTATTTTTGCCAGACGGAAGATACGACGCGTTTTGACGAAGCGGAGCCGATTCCCGGACCTTCAACGGAGACATTCGGGCAGTTGGCCAAAGAGTTAGGCATTGTGTTGGTGCTTTCGTTGTTCGAACGGCGGGCACCGGGTTTGTATCACAACACGGCGGTTGTCATCGAGAAAGATGGTTCGATGGCGGGCAAGTACCGGAAGATGCACATCCCGGACGACCCGGCTTATTATGAGAAGTTCTACTTTAC
>CALUTX010000148.1 GCA_944323815.1 uncultured Parabacteroides sp.
GTGCGTGAAGTCATGGACAAGGCTAATAGCAATCGCTTTTTCAACGCCGCTTCCCCCATTTTGTTTATTGATGAAATCCATCGTTTCAGCAAATCGCAGCAGGACTCTTTGCTGAATGCGGTTGAGACCGGCGTGGTCACGCTGATTGGAGCAACGACGGAGAATCCCTCCTTTGAAGTCATTCGCCCGTTGCTGTCCCGTTGTCAGGTTTATGTTTTGAAGGCGTTGGGAAAAGAAGATCTGTTGACGTTGCTGAAGAAGGCCGTTTCGGAAGACGTTGTGTTGAAGACATTGCCCATTGTCTTGGAGGAGACGGATGCCCTGTTGCGCTTTTCGGGAGGAGATGCCCGCAAACTGTTGAACATACTGGATTTGGTCGTTTCGGCCGAAACGGGAAGCGAGCGCATCGAAATAACAGACCAAAAAGTGGTAGAACGCCCGCAAGAAAATCCGGCTGCCTACGACAAGGGGGGAGAGATGCACTACGACATTATTTCCGCTTTCATTAAATCTGTGCGCGGCAGTGATCCGGATGCTGCCATCTATTGGCTGGCGCGGATGGTAGCAGGTGGGGAAGACCCGGAGTTTATTGCCCGCCGTCTGGTTATTCTGGCTGCCGAAGATATTGGACTTGCCAATCCGAATGCCTTGCTGTTGGCAAATGCCTGTTTTGATTCCTTGAAAAAAATCGGTTGGCCGGAGGGAAGAATCATTTTGGCGGAGACTACCGTCTATTTGGCTTGCAGTCCCAAAAGCAATTCGGCGTATCTGGCAATCGACGACGCGCTCCAGTTGGTGAAGCAGACCGGTAATCTGCCCGTCCCCCTCCATTTGCGCAATGCCCCGACGCAGTTGATGGCAGAATTGGGTTATCACAAAGGCTATAAATATGCGCATGACTACGAAGGGCATTTTGTTGAGCAAGAATTTCTCCCGAAAGAGTTGCTGAACGAACGCATTTGGAAAGGGCAGGACAACCCGGCAGAACAGAAATTGGTTGAACGGGTGAAACAATTGTGGAAGGGGCGCTATGGAGAATCTTGTAAAAAATAATCTATTCAAATAGAGTCAAGTAAAAAAGAAAATTGTTGAAAGATGAAAATTTTATTTTTTTGTATTACGGTTTTTATATTATGTGTTCAATGTACAGCCCCCCAAAAAGATACCTTGAAAAGAATTTCTTTTGCAGAGGGTATTGAACATATTCGGGAAGTAAACGTGAGTGAAATTGCTTCAGGTATAAGATTCATTCCATTGGAAACAACACAGGATTGTTTATTGGGGAGAGACCTGTATGATATTGCATTTTGTGGTGAATATTTATTTGTAAGAGGTGATTTTCAATTATACCAATTTACGCCGGAAGGAAAATTTATCCGTCAAATCGGCAAAGAGGGACAAGGACCGGAAGAATATTTAAAAATAGGTTCTGTTAAATATGACACAGAGAAAAGAGAAATTTATGTGAATGATTTGTTAGCGAACAAAATTAAGGTTTATTCTTTCGAGGGTGCTTTTTTAAGAGATATTCCAACGGGTGATGGAGAATTGTTAATTCATTACGATGTAAATAACAAGTTATTTTATACATGTCCGATGTTTTTCTTCCATCAGCAAGAGGCGAATGAACTAATAGTTTATAATGAAAAAGGAGAAGAGTTGTATACATTTCCTTTTCAGCGTAATAAGGATATTCAATATCCCGGATTCATTTTTACCAATACAATCATGTATACTTATGCAGAAAAACTTTATAGTAAAAATCCACTGGAATTGACCGTTTTTCAATTAAATGGACACGAGAAGAAGCCTGCTTATCAGTTGGACTTGGGACGCTATGAAAAGTTGAACTGGGTAGATGATATGGTTGTTAAAAAAGAGGGGGATATGGGATTTGGAGAAGTGAACAAAGAGGCAGAGGATAAAATTTCTTTTTATGATATATTTGAGTTACCTAATTATATTTGTTTCCACTACCTTCAGCGTCAACGGAGCTTTGCTTGGTATGATAAGGTCGAGAATAAGGTTTCTCGAATTCGAGGAAAAAATGCGACAATAGATGGTTTTACGGATGACTTGCAAAATGGTTGTCCGATTTTACCCCGTTTTTATACAGGTAATCAAATTATTGGCTATGTTTCAGCGGTAAATCTGTTGGAAGAGTTGAAAGATAAAGATAATCTGGGAGAACCGCTTAAACAAGTAATTGATAAACTGGTAGAAGATGACAATCCTGTATTACAGGTGGTTGTGTTGAAAAAATGAAAATGAACAATAGACATCTGACAAGCAGGAAAAAGAAGAGAAGTGTAACGCGAAAGTCTGAAAAATCGACTTTCTGCCAATATTTTTCAATTTTTAATGCTCAATCTTCAATTTAATTACTACATTAGCTCCCCGATTATAGGGAATAGATTAGAAGATTTATTTTTAAATATTTAAAAGGAAATGAACATGAAGAAGCACAATTTTTATGCAGGCCCTTCTATTTTAAGTGAATACACGATAAAAAATACGGCGGCTGCGATTGAAAATTTTGCAGGAATGGGGCTTTCATTGATGGAAATCTCTCACAGAAGTAAGGAGTTTGTAGCCGTTAATGATGAAGCGCGTGCATTGATTAAGGAATTGCTGGATATTCCGGCCGGTTATGAAGTTGTATTTTTGGGCGGTGGCGCCAGTATGCAGTTCTGTATGGTGCCCTACAACTTGTTGAACAAGAAGGCGGCTTATTTAGATACGGGAACATGGGCTTCCAAAGCGATTAAAGAGGCCAAGTTGTTCGGCGAAGTGGACGTGGTTGCTTCGTCAAAGGATAAGAATTATACCTATATACCGAAGAACTATTCGGTACCGGAAGATGCAGATTACTTCCATATCACGACAAACAATACGATTTATGGCACGGAACTTCGTCAAGATCCGGACGTGAAGGTACGTTTGGTGGCTGATATGTCGTCCGATATTTTCTCCCGTCCGATTGATGTGTCCAAATATGACATTATCTATGCGGGTGCGCAGAAGAATTTGGCTCCTGCGGGGGTGACGGTGGCAATTGTCCGGGTAGATGCCTTGGGGCATGTAGACCGTCCGATACCGACGATGTTGAACTACAAGACGCATGTGGACAAAGATTCGATGTTCAATACGCCTCCGGTTGTTCCGATTTATGCCGCGTTGCAGACGTTGAAGTGGTACAAGGAGCAAGGAGGGATTGCTGCGATGGAAAAGAAAGACAAAGAGAACGCGGCTATCCTATATGACGAAATCGACCGGAATAAACTGTTCAAAGGGACGGCCGTTCCTGAAGACCGTTCCATCATGAATGTTTGCTTTGTGATGAACGACGAATATAAAGAGTTGGAAGATGAGTTTAACAAGTTCGCTTCGGTTGCCGGGATGGTCGGTATCAAAGGACACCGTTCGGTAGGCGGATTCCGGGCTTCGTTGTACAACGCCATGCCGAAGAGCAGTGTAGAAGCGTTGGTTGCATGTATGAAAGAATTTGAAAGACAGCATTGATTATGGCAAAGATATTAGTAGCAACCGATAAACCGTTTGCGGCAGTAGCTGTGAACGGTATCCGTGAAGTGGTGGAGGGAGCAGGCGATACGCTTGTTCTACTGGAAAAATATGGCGAGAAAGCCAAATTGCTGGAAGCGGTAAAAGATGTGGATGCGTTGATTATCCGTAGCGACGTGGTCGATGCCGAAGTGTTGGATGCTGCCAAGCAGTTGAAGATTGTCGTCCGTGCAGGTGCGGGATATGACAATGTGGATTTGGCTGCTGCGACGGCTCATGGCGTGTGTGTGATGAACACGCCCGGGCAGAACTCGAATGCGGTCGCTGAGTTGGCTTTCGGCATGATGGTGATGGCTGTCCGCAATTTCTATAATGGAACATCCGGTACGGAGTTGAAAGGGAAGAAGCTGGGTATCCATGCGTATGGAAATGTCGGCCGTAACGTGGCACGTATCGCCAAAGGTTTCGGCATGGAGATTTATGCGTATGATGCTTTCTGTCCGGCTTCGGCCATTGAAGCGGATGGTGTGAAGGCATTGGTTTCCGCAGAAGAGCTGTATGCGACTTGTGACGTGGTTTCGTTGCATATCCCGGCAACGGCTGAGACGAAGCAATCTATTGGTTATGATTTGGTAGGCAAGATGCCTAAGGGCGGACTTTTGGTGAATACAGCCCGTAAAGAGGTCATCAACGAACCGGAATTGATTCGCCTGATGGAGGAGCGGACAGACTTGAAGTATGTGACCGACATCATGCCGGTTGCCACCGAAGAGTTTGCTACCAAGTTTGCAGGCCGTTACTTCTCTACGCCGAAGAAGATGGGCGCACAGACCGCAGAAGCCAATATCAATGCCGGTATTGCAGCTGCACGGCAAATTGAAGGATTCTTGAAAGAGGGATGTGAGAAATATCGCGTGAACAAGTAATCATGTTTTAAATGAATAGAAGAGGGCGCGAATTACGTCGATCGTTACGGTGTGGTTCGTGCCCGTTTTAATAAATGGAGAGGAGAAAATATGGCACGAATCAAACCGTTTAAGGGACTTCGTCCCCCCAAATGCTGGGTAGAGCAGGTGGCCTCTCGTCCTTACGATGTGCTGAACTCGGAAGAGGCACGTGCGGAAGCTGCCGGGAACGAGAAATCATTATATCATATCATCAAACCGGAGATTGATTTCCCGGTGGGGACGGATGAGCATGATCCGGCTGTCTATCTGAAAGCGGCTGCCAATTTCCGCATGTTTCAGGAGAAAGGTTGGCTGGTGCAGGATGAGAAGGAGTGTTATTATGTATATGCGCAAACGATGAACGGCAAGACGCAATATGGGCTGGTCGTCGGCGCGTATGTGCCCGATTATATGAATGGCGTCATCAAGAAGCACGAACTGACGCGGCGCGACAAGGAGGAAGACCGCATGAAGCATGTTCGCGCGACGAATGCCAATATCGAACCGGTCTTTTTCGCTTATCCCGATAATGCGGAAGTGGATCGCATTGTTGCCAAATATACGGCGCAGAAACCCGAATATGATTTCATTGCGCCGGGTGACGGCTTCGGGCATACGTTTTGGGTCATTGACGAGGAGGCGGATATCGCTCGTATCACAAAAATTTTTGCTGCCGTGCCAGCGCTGTACATTGCCGACGGACATCACCGTTCGGCTGCTGCGGCTTTGGTAGGCGCGGAAAAGGCGCAACAGAATCCAGCGCATACCGGTACGGAAGAGTATAATTATTTCATGGCTGTCTGCTTCCCCGCCAATCAGTTGACGATTATTGATTACAACCGGGTGGTCAAAGACCTGAACGGTTTGTCGGATGAGGCTTTTCTGCAGAAGTTGGCGGAACATTTCTATGTGGAAGAGAAAGGTACGGAGGAGTATAAACCGAACGCCCTGCACAATTTCTCGCTCTATCTGAGTGGAAAATGGTATTCGCTGACCGCCCGGCCGGGTACGTATGACGACAATGACCCGATTGGCGTATTGGATGTGACGATTTCATCCCGGTTGATATTGGATGAGATATTAGGAATCAAAGATTTGCGTTCGGATAAGCGGATTGATTTTGTGGGCGGCATTCGCGGATTGGGCGAACTGAAACGGCGCGTGGACAGTGGCGAGATGCGTGTGGCCTTGGCGCTCTATCCGGTCACGATGAAGCAACTGATGGACATTGCCGACACGGGTAATATCATGCCCCCTAAAACCACTTGGTTCGAACCGAAATTGCGTTCCGGTCTGGTGATTCATAAATTGGAATGAAATGGACAAGATAAAGAATGTCGTGTTTGATTTGGGAGGCGTATTGATTGATTTGGATTTCAATCGTTCGCTCTCCCGTTTTAAGGAAATTGGTGTGGACGACGCCGAACAACTGCTTGACCCTTACGAGCAACGGGGCTTCTTTCTGGATTTGGAAAACGGGAAAATTGATGCCGAAACGTTTGATAACCTTCTGCGTGCGCATACCGGAAAGGCGCTCACGAAAGAAGAGATTCGTTATGCGTGGATGGGATTTGTTTCCGATGTTTCGCAGTATAAATTGGATTTCCTGTTGGAACTGCGCAAAACGCATCGTGTTTACCTGTTGAGCAATACGAACCCGATTATTCAATCGTGGGCGAGGAGTAAAGCGTTTACGCCGGCTGGACGTCCGATTTCCGCCTACTTCGACAAGATGTATGCCTCTTATGAGATTGGGCTGACAAAACCCGACCCTGCCATTTTTAAGTGGATGATGGCTGATGCTCCGCTCATTCCCGCCGAAACCCTGTTTGTGGACGACGGACCGGCCAATATCCGGACAGCCCAAACGCTCGGCTTCCAAACTTATCAACCCGGCAACGGGGAAGACTGGCGGGAAGCGGTGAGTTTTTTAATTGACAATGGACAATATAATGTGGCGCGCCCGTTTCTACAAAAAATAAACCACCCCGGTCAGGGCAAACGCATCTAATTTCTCAAGATTTTCAAGAGATATTCATTATCCCATCCGGCTTTGAGTCTTTTCCCTTTCACGCCCACTTTGGCCGACTTCTCGTTCTTGAGCAGATTCAATGCGATTCTGTTGATTAGCGAGAAGTTCTGTGCCGCGTTTCCGACCCTTTTTCTGCTATGGTCTTCATTAAAAGCGACATCCAACACCCAATGGAGGGAGTTTTCGACTCCCCAATGCGAACAGACGGACTTGTTTATCAAATCTGCATCCGCTTCGAGGCTGCTGATATACAGTCTGCTCTCTTTCTGTATCGTTTAATACCCCCCCCCCTTGATTACGAGAAGTTCCAGCAACTTGGGGGTGGCGGTTATCTCATTGCTTTTTTCGTCGACTGGATCCGTATTCACAGGTACCACGCATACTCTTTCCATCAATGCTGATTACCTCATTACCTGTCAGTTCCGCAACAGAACGGGTCCAGGCAATGAAAGAGGACTCCAGTTCTTCGGGATTGAGGGCGGAGAACACACGGTTAAACGTGTCATGGGAAGGGATGCCTCCCGGAAGGCGGAGGAAAGTGCGGAGCCACTCCTGCTTGGCCTTGCCGAAGTTCTCCATGTCATTCCAACTCTCCGCTCCGCAGATGACGGAAGCGATGGCTATGAACAGGATGTCTTCCAACATATGGGCTTTGGTACGTTCCACACGAGGGTCGGTCAATTCTGAAAAGAAGG
>CALUTX010000149.1 GCA_944323815.1 uncultured Parabacteroides sp.
GGCGAGTCGATGACGCCGCGCATCGGGACGGGCATCGTCCTCATCATCCTCGCCGTGACGCTCATCATCGCAGGCGGAAGCATCACGCCTCATCTGGTGCGTTTCCGGAAATTATTCCCCAAACTGCCCCTGAAAAGAACGGTCAAGAACTCGATTCAAAGGCTCTATTCCAAGCCACATTGACCCCGACATACTGGCTTTTACCCGGCGGGAAAAAAGCCCGACTCGCCGGGTAAAGAACATGCTCTCAAATGCAAAAAGCGGACTCATTCCCGAAAAAAACAGCACAAATCCGTTGTAAATCCGAAGAAAGGGCTAATTTTGCATACTGAAAAATAAACAATGATTAGAAATGATCAATAAGATTGACGCTCTATTACAGGAGGTAGAAAATTTAAAAGCGGCAAACGCAGAAGAGCTGGAAGCACTGCGCATCAAATATCTCAGTAAAAAAGGAGAGATTTCGTCGTTGATGAACGAATTCCGCAATGTGGCAGCCGACCAAAAACGCGAAGTAGGGCAGCACCTCAACAAGCTGAAAGAGGTCGCCCAAAACAAGATAAACGAACTGAAAGCCAGTTTCGAAAACAGCCAAGCCGTCAACGACGACATCGACCTGACGCGCACGGCTTATCCCATCGAACTGGGGACACGCCATCCGCTTTCAATCGTCAAGAAAGAGATTTGCGACATTTTCGCCCGCTTGGGCTTCAGCATCGCCGAAGGGCCGGAGATTGAAGACGACTGGCATGTGTTCTCTTCCTTGAACTTTGCTGAAGACCATCCTGCGCGCGATATGCAGGACACGTTCTTCATCCAACATAATCCGGATGTGTTGCTGCGTACGCACACTTCATCCGTGCAGACGCGCGTCATGGAGAAGCAACAAGCGCCTATCCGCATCATCTGCCCGGGACGTGTGTACCGCAACGAGGCCATCTCTTATCGGGCGCACTGCTTCTTCCACCAAGTAGAAGGCTTGTATGTCGATAAAAACGTCTCTTTTGCCGACTTGAAACAGGCGCTGCTGTTCTTCGCCAAAGAGATGTTCAGCGCAGACACCAAGATTCGCCTGCGTCCCTCCTATTTCCCGTTCACGGAGCCGTCGGCCGAGATGGACATCTCGTGCAACATCTGCGGCGGAAAGGGCTGCCCCTTCTGCAAAGGAACCGGCTGGGTGGAGATATTGGGATGCGGCATGGTCGACCCGAACGTGTTGGAAAACTGCGGCATCGACAGCAAAATCTATTCAGGCTATGCCTTAGGCATGGGCATCGAACGCATTACAAACTTAAAATACCAAGTAAAAGATTTGCGTATGTTCTCAGAAAACGACATTCGTTTCTTGAGACAATTCGAATCAGCCAATTAAATTGAAAGCCTAAACATCATCTACCATCTTTCCCCGGGTCTTTAACCTGCCCGGGGAAAGAGCACACACAGTGAAAGGCAGTATATGCGCAAGGAAGAACGATATAAAGGAGTCTTGGACTGGTTCACGCAACACGTGCCGGTGGCAGAAACGGAATTGCATTACGACAATCCCTATCAACTGCTGGTGGCCGTCATCCTCTCTGCCCAATGCACGGACAAGCGGGTCAACATGGTCACACCCGCCCTCTTCCGGGACTTTCCCACGCCGGAGGTCATGGCAGCCTCCACGCCCGAAGTCGTTTATGAATACATCCGAAGCGTCTCTTATCCCAACAACAAGGCGAGACATTTAGTGGGCATGGCGAAGAAGCTGGTTTCCGATTTCGGAGGCGTCGTGCCGTCCGATGTCGACCAGCTGCAAAAGTTGCCCGGCGTCGGGCGCAAAACGGCCAATGTGATTGCCTCGGTCGTTTACAACCAGCCGACGATGGCAGTCGACACGCACGTCTTCCGCGTAGCCAACCGCATCGGGCTGACAAACAACAGCAAAACCCCATTGGAGACAGAGAAAGAGCTGGTCAAGCACATACCGAAGAAGCTGATTCCGATTGCTCACCACTGGCTCATCCTGCACGGACGTTATACCTGCACGGCGCGCAACCCGAAATGCGACGCCTGCGGCCTCAAACCGTGGTGCAACTATTTCCTACATCCTGAAACCTAACGGAATGCATGCGAAGAAGCGGGAAATAATCGGCCTCTTCCTCACTGCTTTCGTCCTCCTGACAGCAGTCGGAATTGTTTTACACAAGCTCCAAGAGAAAAAGCAGACGAACGAAACAGACCTTTATTCCCTGATGGCGTCCTCGCCTCACGCCGTGATAAGCATCCACCATCCCGCCCGTTTTACAAACGAGATTTTAGCCAGCGAAGCAGCGCGAAAGCTCTTTGCCTCCCTCATTCCGCCCGTTTTCCTGTCCGTCATGCCCCACATCCATGCGCCCCTCCTGCTCTCTTTTCACCGGCAAGGCGCGGTGCTCTATGTGCAGGCAGACGCCGCGTCGGCCAAGCAGCTGGAAAAAACGGCCGCGCAATCGTTCGACGCATTCGCCCCGCAACGGCAGCAAAAAGAAGGCCTCACATTCACCTTCTATCCCGACACCAACAACCGTTTTTTCGGCTGCTATTATCACGACCACGTCTGGGTGGCCAGTTTCAGCAAAAAGCTCTTGGAAGAGGTCTCCCAAAATCAAAAGGAAGGAAAAACAGGCGGATTATTGGCGGAACACCCCTTCATCCGCCGCTCATTGGACGCCAACGTTCCGCTGAACATCCTATTCCGGACAGATATACTCGATTTGCATGTCACACGCACCGACTCAACCAAATGGACTCCGCCAAGCCAATGGATGGGCGCGGAACTGTTCCTAAATGAAAACCGCCTGCACTACCTCAGCTATTTAGCAGGGGAAACGGCACCGGCCGACAGCCTGTATGCAGCAGCATTAGGCGACACGCTGGCTTGGCGATTCACACAACGATTCCCACACATGCAAGTCGTCCAACAAAGCACGTGGAATGACAATCAAATCTTCTACAACGGATATTTCCAGCCCTCAGACAAACAATAGCAGCAACAGCACGTTCTTCCTGAGATATTTAAGCGCTTCCCCGATTTGGTTCTCCACCGTCTTTTCCGATATGTGCAGCAACTCGGCTATCTCTTTATAACTTTTCTGCTCTTTGCGGCTCAAATTAAAAATCTCGCGCCGACGCGGCGGCAAC
This sequence comes from uncultured Parabacteroides sp., assembly GCA_944323815.1. GTDB lineage: Bacteria > Bacteroidota > Bacteroidia > Bacteroidales > Tannerellaceae > Parabacteroides. The sequence goes on from CALUTX010000149.1 coordinate 3,160, forward strand.
TCGTCAATCAACTGCTCGATATAGGCCCGCAAATCGTTCGCGTCAATCTCCTCTTCTATCTCTTCCGATTCTTCCAACGCCGCCAGCAACGTCACTTTATACAAACTTTCATTCACCTTCTTCCGATGCTGGTTGAACACCAAGTTCCGCGTAATAATAAACAAAAGCCCTTTGAAACGTTCGTCTTCCCGAATCCACTCACGGTTTTCCCATACTTTGATAAAAACCTCCTGCACCACATCCTCGGCATCATCCGCATTGGTCAAATAAAGATGGCAGAAATTATACACCTGTTGCCAATATTGCCTATACAAAGTAGCAAACGCCTCTCTGCTACCCTGCTTCAACAATGCTATCAGATTCCTTTCTTCCATCAATCAAACACCCAATAAACGTGATTCCAGCCGCTCTATTTATGCTCTTCTTTAATCGGCTCCACATGCAACACGATATGCGTGGCATGTCCAAACCGTTTGCGCAAGCGCGCTTCGATTTCCTTTGTCAGCTCATGCGCCCGTTCGACAGTCATCTGCCCGTCGACCCGGATATGCACCTCGATGGCAAAGTTATTTCCAATCCGACGCGTACACAAATTATGCGGACTTTTCACCTCGTCCGTTTCCCGGATAATCGACAAGATTTCCTCTTCGACCTCTTTCGGCAACGACTTTTCCAACAAATCATTCATGGCGGGCACAATCAAAAGGATCGCGACTTTCACAATCAGCAAACTGACAACGACCGCCGCAATCGGGTCCAACACGCGCCATTCCTCTCCCAACAGAATCGCCCCGCCGATGCCCAACGTCGTCCCAATCGACGAGAAAGCATCCGAACGATGATGCCACGCATTCGCGACCACCGCCTGGCTATGCTCCTTTTCCCCTACATAAAGCGTCCACCGGAACAACCCCTCTTTGACGACAATCGAAACCAACGCTGCGACTAACGCAATCTTCCCGGGACTCTCCAGCGGTTCTCCCCGGAGATAAAAACCGATTATCTTGTTCATCCCTTCCCAAAACAGACCGATTCCCACACACAACAACACGATTCCGATAATGGATGTGGCCAATGTCTCATATTTCCCATGCCCATATTCATGTCCCTCATCTTTCGGCTTGGAAGAAGTACAAATACAAATCAGCACGACAACAAACGTCCCAAACTCACAAACCGAATGCACCGCATCCGCAATCATCGCACTACTATGCCCCAAAAAACCGGCTATGAACTTAAATACCAATAAAAAGAAATTCACCAGAGAGCCGCCTAACGTGACCCGCACGATATCTTTTTCCCGTGTATCTTTCATCTTCCTATTTATTTGCAATTAGACGCAAATATATAAAAATAACTTGAAATAAAAATAAAGAAACAACGGTTTTCCCGAAGCCTGGATCCACTTACCCGGAGGGTAATCAGTACAGCGAAAATGCCCAGACCAGCTGCCTCCGCTTGCCCAATTCGACAATATTCCGTATATTTACAGCCTGTTAAGGCTTATGTACAGGTGACAAATTGGAAGAAACAGAAAGTATGAGACCGGAAGATATAATCACGCAGGACGACAATGAAAATATAAATAAAGAGGAAGAAACGAATTCCGAAAAGAAAAACGAGGAGGCAATCCATTCAGCCTACAAAGTACCCGACAAGTCGGAAAGCCGCATCTCGTACCATCTCTCCGGAATGTACCAACACTGGTTTCTGGACTATGCTTCCTACGTGATTCTGGAGCGCGCCGTCCCGCACATCAACGACGGCCTGAAGCCGGTCCAGCGCCGTATCCTGCACTCCATGAAGCGGTTGGACGACGGGCGTTACAACAAGGTCGCAAACATCGTAGGCCACACCATGCAGTTCCACCCGCACGGCGACGCCTCCATCGGCGATGCCTTGGTGCAATTGGGGCAAAAAGACCTGCTGATTGACTGCCAAGGGAACTGGGGAAACATCCTGACGGGCGACAGCGCGGCCGCACCCCGTTACATCGAAGCGCGCCTGTCCAAATTCGCCCTGGAAACGGTGTTCAACCCCAAAACGACCGTCTGGCAACTCTCCTACGACGGGCGCAACCGCGAGCCGGTGACGCTTCCGGTCAAATTCCCGCTGTTGCTGGCACAAGGCGTGGAAGGCATCGCGGTGGGACTCTCTTCCAAGATTCTGCCCCACAACTTCAACGAACTGATCGACGCCTCCGTCGCCTATCTCAAAGGGGAAGATTTCGCGCTCTATCCCGACTTCCAGACGGGCGGATACATCGACGTCTCGAAATACAACGACGGCGAGCGGGGCGGCTCGGTGAAAGTGCGTGCCAAAATCACCAAGCAAGACAACAAAACGCTCGTCATCAGCGAGATTCCCTACGGGAAAACCACCTCGACGCTGATTGACTCGATACTGAAAGCCAACGACAAAGGCAAAATCAAGATAAAGAAGGTCGACGACAACACGGCGCGCAACGTCGAAATCCTGGTGCATCTGGCGCCGGGCGTCTCGTCCGACAAGACGATCGACGCGCTCTATGCCTTCACCGACTGCGAGGTCAGCATCTCGCCGAACTGCTGCGTCATCATGGACAACAAGCCCCATTTCATGACGGTCAGTGAGGTGTTGAAACATGCCGCCGACGAGACCCTGCGCCTGCTCCGCATGGAGCTGGAGATTCAGAAAGGCGAACTGGAAGAACAGCTCTTCTTCGCCTCCCTGGAAAAAATCTTTATCGAAGAGCGCATCTATAAAGACAAGGAATTCGAAGAGGCGAAAGACATGGACGAAGCCGTCGCCCACATAGACAAACGGCTGGAACCCTTCAAACCGCACTTCATCCGCAGTGTGACGCGCGACGACATCCTGAAGCTGATGGAAATCAAGATGGGGCGCATCCTGAAATTCAATGCAGACAAATGCAACGCGCTCATCGCCCAATACAAGGAAGAAATCGCCCGAATCGTCGACCACCTGACCCACATCGTGGACTACACGATTCAGTGGTTCCTGATGTTGAAAGAGAAATACGGGAAACAGTATCCGCGCCTGACCAAAATCCAAAACTTCGACACGATTGAGGCGACAAAAGTTGTCGAAGCCAACGAGAAATTATACATCAACCGCGCAGACGGATTCATCGGCACGAGCCTGAAGAAAGACGAATACGTCTGCAACTGTTCAGACATTGACGACATCATCATCTTCTACCGGAACGGGACGTACAAGGTCGTGAAGGTGAGCGAGAAGATGTTTGTCGGGAAAGACATCCTCTATCTGAACGTCTTCAAACGGAACGACAACCGGACGATTTACAACGTGGTCTACCGGGACGGGAAAGCCGGATACAACTACATCAAACGCTTTGCCGTGACCGGCGTGACGCGCGACAAAGAATACACCGTGACCAAAGGGACCGAAGGCTCGCGCATCCTCTATTTCAGCGCCAACTCGAATGGCGAGGCCGAAACGGTGAAGATTATCCTAAAGCCCAAGCCCCGGCAGAAACTACTGGTTTTCGAAAAAGACTTCAGCACGATAGCCATCAAAGGACGCAGCTCGATGGGAAACATCCTGACGAAGGCCGACATCCACAAAGTGACCTTGAAGCAGAAAGGCAGTTCGACATTAGGCGGACGCATGGTCTGGTTCGACCGCGACGTGCTGCGGCTGAACTACGACGGGCGAGGCGAAGAATTAGGCGAATTCCAAAGCAACGACCAGATTATGGTGATTCTTCAAAACGGCGACTTCTACACGACGAATTTTGATTTGAGCAATCACTATGAATCCACGATTCTGAACATCGAAAAGTTCGATTCCAACAAAGTCTGGACGGCCGCCCTTTATGACGCCGACCAGCAATACGGTTATCTGAAACGATTCCAACTGGAAGCCGGCAACAAAAGGCAAAACTTTGTCGGCGACAACCCGAAAAGCCGGTTGCTGTTGCTGACGGACGAAGCC
>CALUTX010000150.1 GCA_944323815.1 uncultured Parabacteroides sp.
CCTGCTGACACTACAAATCTCCAACAGCCGAAAACCGAAAATCGGGTTGTCATCGGTAACAATCCTCCTAAACCTTTAGGAGATTCCGTGCAGCAAAAAACACCTGCATCCACTCCCCTATCCACCGTATCCCCAAAGTCATCAAAGACTCGTCCGACATTTCGCGGGAAACGAACCAAACCAACCTCTTTCCCCCGAACAGAAAAATTTCCACGCGGGACATTGGTCGAATTAAACATGGCAGATACAACCACGCTGAAAAAAGTTCCGGGAATCGGTCCTGTTTTTGCCAATCGAATCGTGAAATACCGGAACTTATTAGGCGGTTTTTACGCTGTTTCCCAGCTGCGGGAGGTTTATGGCATTGATGAAGAACGTTATCAGGCACTTGCCCCCTGGTTTGTTGCCGATACGGCTTACCTGCAAAAGCTGAAGGTCAACGAACTGCCGGCAAAGCTCTTGCGCAAACATCCCTACATCAATTATCATCAGGCCAAAGTCATCGAACAACTCCGCAAACAAAAAGGCAGGCTATCCGGTTGGGAGAACTTACGCTTGCTGGAAGAATTTACGGAGGCAGACAGGCAACGCCTGACGCCTTATCTGTCGTTTGAGTGAATTACAGGAATCCCTGCTGCTACAAATAAGTGAGGACAAACAGCTTTTCAGGAGCCAACACCTCATTGGCCACCTCCTGTACCTCCTCTGCCGTCAGGCGTTCGATTCGGGCAAAAATCTCAGGCAGTGTGTCATACCGGTTGTAATGCAAGAAACTTTTTCCTAACCCCAAAAACAATCCTTCCGGATTATCGTTCGATACGCCCAACTGACCTATCAGCTGTTTTTTGCAGGCCGCCAATTGAGTAGTCGTCAGTTTGACATCGCGCAATTTCTTCAGCTCTTTTTGTACCAACGAAATGGCCTTGTCCCGGTTTTTCGGGTCCGTCCCGAAATAGATGCACATCTGACCGGTATCCGTATAAAAAGTCACGTTGGATTCCACGTTATAAACCAATCCGTGCTTTTCCCGCAAAGAGACGTTCAGACGGTTGTTCATGCCCGTTCCACCCAACAGATTGTTGAGCAGGAAAAGCGGCAGCCGCTTCGGGCTGTACATGCTGTATGCACGTGCTCCCATCAGCACATGCGCCTGATGGGTTTCTTTCTGCATCTGGCAAGTGACGGGACGAACTTCCCCCGGAGCCACCCGATTATGGGCAGCCGGCCGAGGAGGAATGCCGGACAACAGCTTTTCGGCCATCCGCACAATGCGTTTGAACGCCATCCTCCCCATGGAAAAAAACACCAAATTCTCCGGCGTATAAAAACGTTCCATGAACGACTTCCCGGACAGGCTGTCGAAACGAAGCAAAGACTGTTCGTTCCCCAAAATATGATGCCCCAAGGCATGTCCCTTGAACAACAGATTTTCAAATTCATCAAAGATAAGTTCCGAAGGGCTGTCTTCATACGAGTTTATTTCATCCAAAATCACATCGACCTCTTTCTCTATCTCCTGCTGCGGGAAGCGGGAATGAAACACCAAATCGGTCAATAACTCAAATGCCCGCGAAAAATGTTCTTCCATAAAAACGGAATAGACGAACGTTTCCTCTTTGGTTGTATAAGCATTCAGTTCCCCGCCGACATTTTCCATCCGATTCAAGATATGCCAAGCCTTCCGCTTGTCCGTCCCTTTGAACAACATGTGTTCCACGAAATGGGCCAAGCCAAATTCGTCTTCGGTCTCATCGCGTGTCCCGGCATTGACAGCAAAACCACAATAGGATACAGACGATGCCGACGGGAGATGAACGAGCCGGAGACCGTTGGATAATGTATATGAAACATAGTCTTTTTCCATGTCCTGTTTGTTAGAGCGTACAAAAATACAAAAATATATGTCTTCTTTCTATGAAGCTATCGTTAAATTCGATACTTTTGCAGTCGGCAACAAGAGGACTCTTTCATGTGCAGCATTACTCCGATTGCCCGCCGGGTAAATTTGCCCGGGCTTCGGGAAAACAGATTTCACCGAAGGGAAAATGTACGGCACAGGCAACAAACAACAGAATAGAAAATGATGAGGAAAATTGTGGGTATTGGCGAGGCGATTTTGGATATTATCTTCCAAAACGACCAACCGCACGCTGCCGTACCGGGCGGCTCGACTTTCAATGCGTTGGTTTCACTGAGCCGGCTGGGGATTCCGGTCACTTTCATAAGCGAAGTGGGAAACGACCGTGTGGGTAAATTAATCACTACATTTATGGAAGCAAACGGTCTGCCAACCGACTATGTAGACCGTTTTCCGGACGGAAAAAGCCCGATTTCTCTCGCTTTTCTAAGCGAACATTCGGACGCAAACTATCTGTTTTACATGAATTATCCTCAAGAACGCCTCAACGTCCCTTTTCCGGAAATCAATGAAGATGATATTTTTATCTTCGGCTCTTATTACTCGTTGAATCCGCTCTTGCGCAAACGGATGGTCGAGTTTTTGAATTATGCCCGCGAGCGGAAAGCGATTCTTTATTACGACCCCAATTTCCGGAATGCACACGCCCACGAAGCGATTCGCCTTACGCCGACGATTCTTGAAAATTTTGAATATGCCGACATTATCCGCGGTTCGGACGAAGACTTTTTCAACATCTTCGGCAAAACCGATATGGACAAGGTTTATACGGAACACATTCATTTCTATTGCGACCGCTTCATTGCCACGCTCGGATCGAAAGGAGTCAATCTCTATTGCAAAGGACAATCGCGCCACTACGACGCACCTCCGATTCGTTCAGTCAGCACCATCGGAGCGGGAGACAATTTCAATGCCGGCATCCTCTTCGGGCTGTTGAAGCAGGGCATCCGGCGGCGAGATTTGGAGCACATGGACGAGCAGACGTGGGAACAAATCATCCGGTGCGGCATGGATTTGGCTTCGGAAGTCTGCCAAAGTTATGATAATTATATTTCAAAAGAATTTGCAAACGCTTATGTATCCTCTCTTAAATAACATTAAGCCGGAAAAGAAAAGCATGTCAGACACATGATTTTCTGTATTTTTGTCATGCATGAGTAGATACAATATGGTGGTGAAACAAATTCTTTTCTTTTTTTGTTGTGTGATGCTGTTCATGAGGTGCGACTCGAACCAGACGCCTACGATTCGGGCTATCTGTGTACGTGACAACATCGGAAATTACATCATTAAATGGGAAACAGACCCGCAGATGGAAGGAAAGATGAAATTGTATGTATCCGATACGCCGGACGCTTTCAACCTTTCCGCCCCGTGTGCTTATGCAGATATTCAGGAAGGGATTGTTACCTATATTACGGATGACAACATTTCACGCAAATACTTTTTGCTCTCCTTCAACGACAACTATTTCCGGACGATTGGAGCGCGTTTTGTCCAGATGGACGGCATACAAAATCTGCGGGATATTGGCGGCTATTTCGACCGGAAAAGGCAACACATGACGCAATGGGGAAAGGTTTACCGCTCGGGCGTGATCCGTGCGCTAAGTTCCAATGACAAAATCCGGATGAAAAATCTGAACATCAAGACCATCATCGACCTTCGGGGCGATGATGAAAGAAAACATACGCCGGAACCACCCACAGACGCCCATGTCATCTCCATTCCCATCCCCATCAAAGAAAAAGATTTGATTTCAAGAAGGTTGAAAGAGGGACAAATCCGCAAAGGAGACGGGTTTGTGTACATGCAAGATACGTATCTCCGATATGTGACGGAAGACAGCGCACAATTCAGCAAAGCGTTGAAAGTATTTTTAGACCGGGACAATTATCCCATTTTAATCAACTGTTCGCTCGGGAAAGACCGTGTCGGCTTCCTGGCTGCAATGCTGCTGGCAGCCTTGGATGTTCCAGAAGAGACGATTATAAACGACTATATGGCGTCGAACGATTACATCAATCTGGAGCATTTTGCCTATATGGGGCGCGAGCTGAACACAGACGCGCAAGAGACAATCACTGTCATGCTTCACGCCAATGAAAGATGGATGGAATTAGTTTTCCGGAAAATAAAAAAAGAATATGGTTCGATAAATAATTATCTGTCGAAAGGGCTTCACATTTCCGACAAAGACCGGGAAACCCTGAAAGAGATTATGTTAGATTGAGGAGTAAATAAAAATCAGGATATTTAATAAATACATTTACACGCATTTTGAAAACATTTGAAGAATTGGGAGTAATGGCTCCCATCTTAAAGGCCATTCAAGAAATGGGGTATGAATCGCCTATGCCCGTGCAAGAGGAAGTGATTCCTTTCTTATTAGGCGAAGACAACGACGTGATTGCGTTAGCGCAAACCGGAACAGGAAAGACAGCCGCTTACGGGTTGCCCATCTTACAGAAAATACACGTGCCGCAGTATCAGCCTCAAGCCCTTGTACTCTGCCCGACACGCGAATTGTGCTTGCAGATAGCCGACGATTTGAACGACTATTCCAAATACATCGAAGGACTGAAAGTGCTGCCCGTATATGGCGGTTCGAGTATCGAAAGCCAAATCAAGACGCTGAAACGAGGTGTGCACATTGTGGTAGCGACGCCCGGCCGATTGCTGGATTTGATGAACCGCAAAACGGTACGTTTGGATGCCATCAAGAACGTGATTCTGGATGAAGCGGACGAGATGTTGAACATGGGATTCTCTGAAAGCATCGACGCGATACTGGCTGAAGTCCCGACCAACCGCAACATGCTTTGTTTTTCGGCAACCATGCCGAAAGAAATCGCCCTAATTACAAAGAAATACATGCGGGAACCGAAAGAAATCGTCATCGGCAACAAAAACGAAGGAAATAAAAACATACGGGACATCTATTATCTGGTTCGCGCCCAAGACAAATATCTGACATTAAAGCGCATCGCGGATTATTATCCCAACATCTACGGCATCATCTTTTGCCGGACGCGCAAAGAGACGCAAGAGATTGCCGACAAGCTAATACAAGACGGCTACAACGCAGACTCGCTCCACGGCGAGCTGAGTCAGGCACAACGCGATTACGTCATGCAAAAGTTCCGCATCAAGAACTTGCAGCTGTTGGTTGCGACCGATGTCGCCGCACGCGGACTGGATGTGGACGACCTGACGCACGTCATCAATTACGGATTGCCGGACGAGGTGGAATCCTATACGCACCGGCGCGGACGGACCGGGCGTGCAGGCAAGACAGGCATCTCGATTTCCATCTGCCATGTCAAAGAAAAAGGAAAAATCCGAGAGATAGAACGGGTCATCAACAAGAAATTTGAAAAGGGAGAAATTCCTTCCGGGCAGGCGATTTGCAAGAAACAGCTTTTCAATCTGGTCGACCAAATCGAAAAAGTAAAGGTCAACGAAACGGAAATCGCCTCCCTGATGCCTCAAATATTCCGCAAATTAGAATGGCTCGACAAAGAAGACATTTTGAAACGGGTGGTTTCGCTTGAGTTCAACCGCCTGATTGATTACTATAAGGAGGCGGAAGAGATTGAACAGGTAAGCGAACAATCGCCCCGACGTGAACGCGGCGAAGCAAAGTTGCAGGCAACGGAAGCTGGATTTGTCCGCCTTTTCATCAATTTCGGGAAAAAAGACAAATTGTATCCCAATCAATTGATTGAACTAATCAATCGCTGCGTACCGGGAAAAGTCCGCATTGGCAAAATTGATTTGTTCGACCGATACACGCTCTTTGAAGTGGAAGAAGAGGAGGTGCGGAACGTATTAGACAGCATGAACGGATACGAGGTAGATGGGCGCGACATCGTCGTGAAGCGTGCTTCGGACAAACTGGAAACGGGAAAAGGCAAAAGAGGAAAATATGACGGAAGCCGAAAGGAAAAACGGCGCAAAGGCAAGTCTTATTTCGAGCCAAGCAGTGTTCATGCCAAGCGACGGAAAGAAAAAAGCGAAAAGAACGGCAAGAAAAAAAGCAGCCGCAAAGGGGCATGGTAAGTTACCCGGAAAGTAAATGAAAATACATGCCAGTGCATCTCCGGTTTTATGCCAGTGCGTCCGAAGTTTCATGCCAGTCCGCTTTCGGTTTCATGCTGACGGCAAACGGGAACCATTTTTTACACGGATTTTTATCAGCGAAAGCCGGAAAGTTCCCGTTTTTTACTAATTTTGCATAATCTATCATTCAAATGTTATGGCAGAGACGAAAGAACAATTTGAGAAGGTAATCACGATTTGCCGGGAGCTATTCGAAAAGAAGCTGAAAGATTACGGTCCGTCGTGGCGAATCATGCGCCCGCAATCGGTGACCGACCAAATTTTTATCAAAGCGAACCGCATCCGAAGTTTGGAAATAAAGGGGATTAGCTTGGTGGGCGAAGGAATCCGCCCGGAGTTTATCGGCATTGTCAATTATGGCATCATCGGATTGATTCAGTTGGCGAAAGGATTTGCTGACACGACCGACATTAGCAATGACGAAGCATTGGCTTTATACGACCGGTATATGAAACAGACAAAAGAGTTGATGTATGCCAAAAACCATGACTACGGAGAGGCATGGAGAGGAATGCGTATCAGCTCTTATACAGACCTGATTCTGATGAAGTTATACCGGACAAAACAGATTGAAAGTCATGGAGGAAAGACGCTGGTATCGGAAGGGATTGATGCCAACTACATGGATATGGTCAACTATGCATTATTTGGTTTAATCAAGTTGGAATATGGAGAAGACGCAACGTCTGACGGGGACGAATAAAGCCAACAGGGCACTTAAAATCGCGGTTGAGTGCTGCCGAGTGTTGATTGGCGTCGTGTTCATCTTTTCCGGCTTTGTCAAAGCGGTCGACCCCATGGGCGGAGCCATCAAGATTGACGATTACCTGAGCGCGTTTGGCTTGGAGGCATTGCAACCGTTCAGCGTGGTGATGTCGTTCAATCTCTCTGCCATTGAGTTTACGTTAGGTATTTGTACACTGCTCGGGGTTTATCCGCGTTATGTCTCGTTTCTTGTCTTGCTATTCATGGCGTTTATGACGCCCCTTACCTTGTATTTGGCTTTGTTCAAT
>CALUTX010000151.1 GCA_944323815.1 uncultured Parabacteroides sp.
CACTCCTCGCTTGCTCTGTCAATTAGAAATCACTTACACGGACGGAACCACAGAGACTATCGTATCAGATGAGACATGGAAAACAACAACCGGCCCATTATTACATGACGGCATTTTTTCCGGAGAGATTTATGATGCCCGATTAGAACTACATAATTGGAATCTTACCAATTATGACGACAGCCACTGGAAACCGGCATTACTGGTGCGAGCCCCAACGGGATGTCTACGTTCGCAATTGGCTCCGCATGAAAAAATCATTCGCACATTACCTCCTACCCATTATAAACAGTTAAACGATTCCACCTATCGTTACGCCTTCCCAGAAATGATGTCCGGCTGGGTCGAACTTTGTGTCAAAGGTAATTCCGGTAATACGGTACGGCTTCGCTTTATAGGAGAAGAAAAAGGCAACGACTTTGGTCAAACAGATTATTATATCCTGCGCGGTGGAGATATAGAAAAATGGGAACCCCGCTTTACATGGCACGCATTCCGTTACGTCGAGGCTACATCTCCCCAAGTTAAATTAGACCAGCATAGTTTAGTTGCCAAAGTTATTCACACAAATCCTACACAAACCGGTTATTTTAACTGTTCAAATGAATTATTCAATCGTATCAACGAAGCCTATTTACGCACTCAAACAGCCAACTTTCACGGCAGTGTCAGTACAGATTGCCCGCACAGGGAACGTCTTGCTTATACCGGTGACGGACAAGTGGTTGTCGAAAGTTCCCTCTACTCATTCGACATGACCCAATTTTACCGTAAATGGTTTGACGACATAAACGATGCGCGTAATAAAAAAAGTGGTTATGTTCCCCATACAGCACCTTTTGGAGGAGGTGGCGGTGGACCGGCATGGGGCTCGGCCTATCTAATCATGCCATGGGCTTATTACTGCTTCTATGGCGATACAACTATTTTAAGCCAACATTACGAAGGAATGAAACAATGGGTTCATTATCTAAGCACACGAACAGATGAACGTGGTATTGTTGTTCGAGAAGAACCTGACGGCTGGTGTTTAGGCGACTGGTGTACACCTGGCAACAGGAAAATAGAACTCCCTGAATCATTAGTTAATACAGCTTATTATTATCACTGCGCTTCTCTGCTATCAAAAATCGAAACTGTTTTAGGAAAAACGAAAGAACGACAAGAAACAGAACGCCTCTGTGAAGAAATCCGACACAATTTCAATACTGTTTTCTTTAATCCTACCACCCATCATTATTGGGAAGGACGACAAGGTGCAGACATTTTTCCATTAGCTTTCGGGATAGTTCCCGAGTCTGAGAAAGAGGCTGTTTTACAAGCATTATTATCTTCCCTCAAAAAAACGAATTATCATTTCGACACAGGCATTTTGGCCACTCCTTTACTTCTAAAAGTATTGAGCGAGAATGGATATACAGACATTACTTTTCGATTAATGAACCAACGTGATGTACCCGGATTCGGCTACGTTATGGATGATCGTTACAGTTGTCTATGGGAGCGTTGGGAAGGAAAAGCATCCCGTTGTCATCCAATGTTTGGCAGCGTTGTCACTTGGTTTTATCAAACGTTGGCTGGCATCCGCTTCAATGCCCCCCTACAAGGGCAACCACAACTTCAAATAGCCCCTCAACCAGTTGGGGATCTCACCTATTGCAACGGATCATACCAATCTCTTTACGGACTAATACGTTCAGAATGGCGCATCGACAAGGGGATTTTCAAGTTAACCGTTGAAATACCTCCCAACGTAACAGCAACCATCAGATTACCGGACGGCACCGAGCATACGAATGTCGGCTCTGGCATACACCAATATGAATGTCCGATATGCCAACGTTGGAAGATCTCAGAACAAACCTTCTCTATCGCTAATTAAAATCGGACACCCAAAAACAAGACAAGAAACGGAAGGTAGTCTTTCAACTTGCGGAACAGGTGTTCATTCGCCTTATTGATATGATAATCCACTTTTTGTTGCGATACGTCAAGCATGGCGGCAATTTCACGGCGTGTTTTGTTTTCAAGGCGATTCAAGACGAAAATACGGCGGGTTTGTTCGGGTAATTCTTCAAGCGCTTTCACCATCAAATCCATAATATCCCGTGAGAAGATTGCTCCATAGCTGTCATCTTCCAAAGTTTGGATACGGGCATCGATTTCCCATTCACGCAAATCCGTACATTTCTGATAATAATCAGCTTCCACTTGTAAATGTTTCAAATGATTCAGACATTTGTTCTTGACAGAAAGGAGGATGTAACCCAACACATCCGTATCGGCAGCCAGTCGGTGGCGATTTTCCCAATAATAGAGCAAGGCATCGTGCGTCATGTCTTCCGCTGTCGGCAAATCGTTGACATAATAAAAAGCATATCTTACAAAACGCCGGTAATACGTATTGTAAAATGTCCCAAAATTTACTTCTGAATTCAGGTCTTCCGGATATATATGATTCTTTTTCTCCACGATATTGAATTTTAAAACATTCCTCTGCCGCACATGATATTTTCTTTTGGCAAATGTACGCAAAATCTATAAATTTGTTTCACTTTTAAATCATATAATCAAATGAACTCGTTTCGTTCCCATCTGTTCCTATTAATCTTCCTCTGTTGTTTCGTTACAGGAAGCGGACAATACGTACCCGATGTATTGGGTGGTCATTATCTATATCGGAGTATCCAAATGCCAAATGATTACGAGGGGAAGGTGATTTGCACATTAGTCAAGAAACCTCAACTGCCCGACGTACACCGTGCCGTTCTCTATCTGCACGGATACAATGATTACTTTTTTCAAAAACAACTGGGAGACAGTATCAACGCGCACGGATATAACTTTTACGCCCTCGACCTGAGAAAATACGGGCGTTCTTTATTGCCGAACCAAACGGCTTTTTTCTGCAAAGACCTACAAGAATATTTTGCGGATCTTGACACGGCATTAGCCGTTATCCGAAAAGAGGGGAACGACGAGGTGGTGCTGATGGCACATTCTACCGGAGGGCTGATTGTATCAGACTATTTAAAAGCCCGAAAAGCTGAAGCCCACGTGGCGGGTGTCCTGCTCAACAGTCCTTTCCTTGATTGGAATTTCGGTTGGTTCATGGAAAACATCGTGCTTCCGACCGTCTCTTTCATCGGACGCTTTTTCCCGAATCTGACCGTGCAAGGCTATGGCAACGCTTCATACGCCCACAGTCTGCTCAAAGCGTTCAAAGGAGAGTGGGAATACAACACAGCATGGAAAATGATAAACGGTTTTCCGAAGAAAGCAGGTTGGATTCACGCCATACACGAAGCGCAAAAGCGAATACAAAAAGGGAATTTCGTGCAATGTCCCGTATTAGTTCTTTCTTCAGACCGCTCTTTCCCTGAAACAGCCGAGTGGCACGAAGCATATCATGAAACAGACATCGTATTAGACGTACACGACATCCAACATTATGGGAAGCAATTGGGCAAACACGTTACATGTGATACGATTACGGGTGGCATACACGACTTGATTCTCTCGCGTCCGGCAGCGCGCGAACAAACGTATTGCACGATATTCGATTGGCTTCGTTCGTTGGATACGGTTAGCGGTACTTTTCCCACAAGCCACCAGCAATAATCTCCCGCGTTTTCTCAGCAATCTCCTGTAATCCCTGATGCGACGTATCCATTCCTTCGGTTGGAATCGGTTCATGGATAATCATCTCCATCTTTCGAGGATGAACGTTCAGCGAACCGATTGGAAGTACGTCAAAGGGACCGTTCAATGTAATCGGGACAACGGGCAGACCTTGGTCTACCGCCATCTGATAGGCTCCTTTTTTGAAACGCCCCATCCGCCCCGTTTTCGTTCGCGACCCTTCAGGGAAAACGACAATGGAGGCACCTTTTTTCAAACTACGTTCTGCCTCCCGTACACTCCGGGCTGCAGATTTGGCTGTCGAGTTATCCACAAAAATGAATCCCGCTGCCCGACAGGCTGCTCCAACAAACGGAATCTTCCCGATTCCCGCTTTCATCACCCATTTAATAGGCACTCCAAGGAAGCCATATATCAAAAAAATATCGAAGGCGCCCTGATGGTTAGAAACAAAAACATACGAACGCTTTCGGTCAATATGTTCACGCCCTTGTACCTTCACCGGACATAGTGCCAACCAACAAGTCAGACACGACCATATTTTACCCGGATAATAGGCAAAAATCCGCTCACCGCCCAAAAGGCAACCGACAATTGTCGTCACGGCTGTCAGTATCGTAAGCACCAAAAACATCGGCACCACAAACAGCCAGAAATAAACTCTATAAAGAATCTGAACCATAGAAAACTGCTTTATTTTGCAAATATAAAGGCTAAATTGAATGGTTTCATTATTTTTGTCTCAAAATATTTTCGCAATCGGGTTATTATTGCTTTATTTGCGGTAGAAAATATAATTACAAAAATTAAAATACGTCACCATGAAGGAATTAATAAAGAATTTAGGTGTGATCGTGCTCCTCATTGGAGTGATCATTTTAGCCGTGCCGACGTTCAGCGGGACATTGACAAATGCAATCCTTATGACCGGTTTGGTTGTGATTATCGTAGGTTACCTCAGTCATATTGCAATCAATAAGAGAATTGAATAACGTGCGATACAAGAAATGAAAAGAGGGCACTCGATTTGAGTGTCCTTTTTTGTTTTTGGGGGGAATATTTATAAATAGCATAAAATTAGGATGCTACCGTCAAGTTAGAAGTGCAACATCTAACTTGACGGTAGCCTTTGTTTTAGTATCTTGTCAATTGTCCATTGTCAATTGCCCATTATCAATAGCTTTCAGCTCCGAGATATATTTCTGGATGGATTTGTCTGTGCGCAACTTTTTAATCGCCATTTTGGCTGCCAGTTGTTGCGATTCTTTTTTGGTGTATCCGATACCAACCCCGATTTGCGTGTTGGAGAGCATTACACTGGTTTGGAAAACGGGGTTTCCTTCATTATCTGTGAATGATTCGATGAGGTCAAATGATATTTCCAGTTTGTTTTTCTGGCTCCACTCAATCAGATTGGATTTGAAGTTCACCTCTTTCTTGGCAATTGTGTCAAGATTGATGTGTTTTTTGATGATGACGTCTTGGATGAATTTGTAGCATATGTGATAACCTTGGTCTAAATAGATGGCTCCTATCAACGCTTCCAAGGCATCCCCATAGACATGGTTGTTGTGCGGATTTAACTTCGCAGAGTAGATGATTTTCTTGTCCAGCCCCAACTCGAAGGCGATACGGTTCATGGTTTCGCGTTGTACGATTTTGGAGCGGGTGTTGGTCAAGAAACCTTCTCGTTTGTATTGAAAGTGTTTGTAAACGATGTCGGCAACGATGGCATTCAATAGCGCATCGCCCAAAAACTCCAACCGTTCGTTGTTTACCCATCTTCCGTCACTGTTTTCAATGGATGCAGATTTATGAAGAAAGGCCTGTTCATACAATTGGATGTTGTCGGGGTAAAAACCGAGTATCTGATATAAAGAAAAATAAGGCTCTTTCTTTTTGTTTTTGAAGAGCCTTATTCTTTTGTTTAACTTCTCAAACACGTTACTTCACAAATTTTTTTACAATCACGCAAGCGTTGTGGCCACCGAATCCAAACGTATTTGAAAGTGCGGCCCGAACTTCTCTTTTTTGAGCCTTGTTGAATGTGAGATTTAATTGATAATCAATTTCCGGATCATCGTCACCTTCAGCATGGTTGATTGTCGGAGGGATGATACTGTCTTGGATTGCCAAAAGGCAGAAGATCGTTTCAACGGCTCCGGTTGCTCCCAACAGGTGACCTGTCATCGACTTCGTCGAGCTGATGTTCAGCTTGTAAGCATGTTCTCCGAACACCTCTTTGATTGCGTTGATTTCGGGGATGTCTCCTACGGGAGTAGATGTTCCATGCACGTTGATATAATCGATGTCTTCAGGCTTCATTCCGGCATCTTCCAGCGCGTTACGCATAACCAATTTGGCACCCAGTCCTTCCGGATGGGTAGCCGTCAGGTGATAAGCATCGGCCGAAAGTCCTGTTCCGGCGATTTCTCCATAAATTTTGGCTCCGCGGGCTAACGCATGTTCCAACTCTTCCAAGACCAAGCAACCCGCACCTTCGCCCATTACGAAGCCGTCACGGCTTGCACTGAACGGACGCGACGCCGTTTCCGGAGAGTCATTGCGTGTAGAAAGGGCGTTCATGGAGTTGAATCCGCCTATTCCGGATGCGGAAATAGCAGCTTCCGCTCCACCCGTCACGATGACATTGGCTTTTCCCAAACGGATATAGTTGCATGCGTCGGCAATGGCATTGGTCGAAGAAGCACATGCCGAAACGGTTGCAAAGTTCGGACCATGGAATCCATACAACATGGAAATGTGTCCGGCTGCAATATCGGCAATCATCTTCGGGATGAAGAAGGGATTAAACTTCGGACCGATTGTATCTTTTGTTTTTGCATATCCCAATACCTCTTCGTCAAATGTCTTGATACCTCCGATTCCCGAGGCAAAAATCACACCGATGCGGTTCTTGTCTTCCTTATCCAAATCCATTGCGGCATCAGCGACGGCCTGTTTAGCCGCTTCGATGGCAAATAAGCTGTAACGGTCGCATTTGCGTGCTTCTTTCCGGTCCATGATGGTCAGCGGATCGAAGTTTTTTACTTCGCATGCGAATTGCGTTTTGAATTTGGATGCGTCAAATTGAGTAATAGGCCCGGCACCACTCTTCCCCTTGACAATACCATCCCATGTCTCAGAAAGGGTATTGCCAAGCGGAGTAATTGCTCCCAGGCCTGTTACTACGACTCTTTTTAATTCCATATCTTTCATTAAAAAGATTTGATTACTTCGCGTTTGCTTCGATATAAGCAATGGCGTCGCCTACTGTTGTAATCTTTTCTGCTTGATCATCCGGAATAGAAATGCCGAATTCTTTCTCGAATTCCATAATCAGTTCTACCGTGTCAAGAGAGTCTGCTCCTAAATCGTTAGTAAAGCTTGCTTCGTTTGTAACTTC
>CALUTX010000152.1 GCA_944323815.1 uncultured Parabacteroides sp.
AGTATGCTGAAAAATCCCGTACTTTATGCCGACAATGTGTCGGCCTGTTCGCTCTGCCTTTCTTGTTCGAATGTCTGTCCAGTCAAAGTCGATTTAGGCGAGCAGATTTATCGCTGGCGGCAGGATTTGGATAAATTGGGACGGGCAAACCGCGAAAAGAAACTGATGTCGGCAGGCATGAAGGTGCTGATGGAGCGTCCGGCGTTGTTTAACACGGCGTTGAAATTCGCACCGCTGGTCAACAAGATGCCCCGTTCATTCATTTACAACCGCTTGAACGCATGGGGCGAAGGACGCGAATTGCCGACGTTTGCCAAAGAATCGTTCAATGAGATGTGGAAAAACAACAAAATAAAGAAGTAAAGATTGATACGTTTATGAGTTCGAAAGAAGAAATATTATCCGCTATCCGTCGGCATACGGGGACGCGCTATGAAATGCCAGAATTGACGTTAGACGCGATTACTTATCCGGACAAGGTGGCACAGTTTTCCGAGTCGTTGCAAGCAGCAGGAGGGAAAATCGTCTTGTTGCAGCCGGGTGAGGCGGTGAACGATGTGATTCGTCAGCACTTTCCAGAGGCAAAACGGATTGCATCCAATCTGCCCGAAATCACCTGCGCCACTTATAATCCGGATGATGTGTCCGATCCGCGTGAATTGAACCAGACGGATTTGGCGGTTGTCACAGCTCATTTGGGTGTTGCTGAGAACGGTGCCGTCTGGATTACCCGCGAGGTGAAATATAAGGCGTTGTACTTTGTTTCTGACGCTTTGGTTGTCCTGCTCGACCGCGATTCGATTGTGAACAATATGCACGAAGCTTATCGGCAGACGCGGGAGATGCGCTATGATTTCGGCGCTTTTATTGCCGGCCCTTCCAAGACGGCAGACATTGAACAGGCACTTGTATTTGGTGCACACGGACCGGTGGAAGTACTGGTCGTTGTAAGATAGCGATATACAACTCCTATAAAAAACGGATGACCGTAGAGAATTTGTTAAATCCTGCGGTCATCCGTTTTTTATTCGTGTCATCCGTGATTTATCTCCACGTTTTGACACAGCAGTTTTTTATTCTGCGCTTTCCGTTGCCGGAGCAGCCTCTTCGGCCGATGCTTCAGCAGCTTCAGCAGCTGCGGCAGCTGCCTCTTCAGCTTGCTTAGCAGCCAATTCAGCTTTCTTCTGCGCTACGATTTCTGCTTTTGCCTTGTTTACCTCTTTTTCTGCCTCTAGACGCGCTTTAGCTGTTGCTTTAGCAGCTTCGCTGTCTTTGTCCTTGATGGCCTGCAGAGCGGCTTTCTTACTTGTCAACCATGCCTGAAATTTCGTTTCAGCGGTTGCTTCGTCGAACGCACCTTTCTTAACGCCTTCCAGCAAGTGCTTTTTCAAGCAAACGCCTTCGCGTGAAAGGATGTTACGGGCGGTATCCGTAGGCTGTGCACCTACTTGTAACCAATACAAAGCTCTTTCGAAGTTCAAATCTACTGTAGCAGGATTAGTGTTCGGATTGTAAGAACCTATCCTTTCAATAAATCTTCCATCACGTGGAGCCCTGCTGTCTGCGACAACGATCTGATAAAAAGCATAATCTTTCCGACCGCGTCTTTGCAATCTAATTTTTGTTGCCATGTTGTTTGAATAATTAATTTAAGCTGTTTGTATTAGCGGCTGCAAAGATAGCTATTTTTCATTACAAGACAAGGGGTGTGGACGAAAAATATCAAGCAATGTCTACTCCCTGTTTGTATAAATAATCGGGAGCGAAATCAGCCCCGTTATACCATTCCAGTGTCCAATGAGTCAGGCCAAACTGTACGAAGTTAGACACATCTTTTAGGGGTTCAAACAATTTCCCTTTTAGCAAAGGCAAAAAATTCACCCGCTTTTTCTTCCCATTACTGAACTCCAAATCCATCGTGTAATCTTTAACATATTCTACATCCGTCACACGAATCAAATCAATATCTTCTTGTGGTGTCATTTTGCAAATTACTTTAAAGGGGTTATTTTCAAAGGTTCTTCTCCATTTTGAAGACGAATCCAGTTCATTTCCAATTCTTTTTTGTGTAGTTCCATCCAAAGGAATACATGCTTTAATGCATTACGGGGTATTTCTCCTTTGACAATGCCTTTATCTATTGTTATGATGGCTTCATAATCTCCATAACGTATATGGAAATGGGGTGGATTATGGTCATCAGCAAACATCATGATGATGATACCGAAAAAACGACAAATTTCAGGCATATTTTCCTTTTTATATTCATATTTTACAACAAAAATAGTGCTTTTATTGGTATCTGGAAGAAAATGCGAAAGAAATAATTTCAGTTTTGTTATGTAGATTTTGGAATCAGAAAGTTTATCCCTGTAGAATCAAAAAGAAAGAGAGTGTGTTTCGAAAAACTATCTTGTCATTCCGGGCTTGACCCGGAATCCAGTGGCAGCAATGGAAACCGATTTGTTACTGGATGGCGGGTCAAGCCCGCCATGACAGCGTTGCTGTTTTACTCTGCCCTTCCGTGAAAGAATGACCCCCATGCGGGAAAACATTTTTTCCCTCCGGGTAAAAATTTCCCCCCTTTTCCAAGCATGAAATTCCCTCTTTTTGAGGCTTCTCATTTCATGCCAGTGCGTCCGCCGTTTTATGGCAGTGGAAGAAACATTTCATGGGAATGCAGGAATAAATTCACTTCACCGCTTTTTTGCGTAGACGATTCAAAAAGCGACGCAGGTAAGTTTGGCGATAAATTTATACTTTTGCAGCCGGATAGGACGGATGATTCCGGTTAGAAACAGACATCATGACGAAGAAAGAAGAAGCACAACAGATTCGGATAGAGGATTTTGATTATCCGTTGCCGGACGAGCGGATTGCCAAGTTCCCGCTGGCGAAACGGGATGAGTCGAAATTGTTGCTGTATAGACAGGGAGCCGTAGGCGAAACGCAATTCAAGCATATTACCCGGTTTTTGCCGGCAGGGTCTTTGATAGTTTTCAATAACACGCGGGTGATTCAAGCGCGGCTTTTGTTTCGGAAGCCGACGGGGGCGCGGATTGAGGTGTTTTGCTTGGAGCCGGTCGAGCCGCATGATTATGCGTTGGTTTTCCAGCAGACGGAACGTTGCCGCTGGATGTGTCTGGTCGGAAATCTCAAGAAATGGAAAGAGGGGACGTTGAGCCGGGAGGTGTTGGTCGGTGGCGAAACGGTTCTCCTGAAAGCCGAACGGTTGCAGTCGTGCGGCGACAGCCATCTGATTGAGTTTACGTGGGACCATCCGACTTGCACGTTTGCCGACTTGCTCGATGCGGCGGGTGTACTGCCGATTCCGCCTTATCTGAACCGGGAAACCGAGGCGAGCGATTTGCAGACCTACCAGACCGTTTACTCGAAGGTCAAAGGGTCGGTGGCCGCGCCGACAGCCGGGTTGCATTTCACGCCGGAGGTGCTGGCCGACATCGACGCGCAGGGCATCGGTCGGGAAGAGGTGACGCTCCATGTCGGGGCAGGGACCTTCAAGCCTGTGAAGAGCGAGACAATCGAGGGGCACGAGATGCACACCGAATTTATCTCCGTGCGGTGCAGTTCCATTGAGCGCATCAAGAACAATTTGGGACGTATTATTGCCGTCGGAACCACCTCTGTGCGAACGCTCGAAAGCCTGTATTATATCGGGGTTACATTGGCTGCCAACCCGAATGCGACGGCGGAGGAGTTGGTGGTGGACCAGTGGATGCCCTACGACGAGGCGAACAACCGGCTGCCGGTGGCGGAGGCGTTGCAGCAAATCCTGGATTATCTGGACCGCAACGGAGTAGACCGTTTGGTGACGGCGACGCGCATCATTATCGTGCCCGGCTATGACTTCAAACTGGTGCGGGGGCTTGTGACGAATTTTCATCAACCCAAAAGCACGTTGTTGCTGCTGATTTCGGCCTTTGTGAAAGGGGATTGGCGAACGATTTATGACTATGCGTTGGCGCACGATTTTCGTTTCCTCAGCTACGGGGACAGTTCGTTATTGTTAGGAAGCTGACACAATAAATCGGCTCGATTGCTGTTTTTAGAGTAATAGCGCATTTGGATGAGACGATTGATTTTATATTACGTTTGGGGGGTGTTGGCGGCTGTTTGCCTGCTTTCTGCCTGTAAATCTGCCAAGTTGAGCGACGCTGAAGAGAAGCAGCGCATCGGCGAGTATTTCGAGGCAGCAGCGATTTATCGGAAAGTATATACGAAAACGCCTCCTGCCAAGCGGGATTTGCGGGGATATATCGCTTTCCGGATGGCAGAATGCAACCGGTTGATTAATAACACGCCGCGTGCAACGAGCGCCTATATGAATGCGCTGCGTTATAAGTATCCGGATACGATTGTGAGCCTCCGTCTTGGTCAAATGTATCACAAAAGCGGCCGTTATGGGGAAGCCATCAAATATTATAACGAATACCTGACGGCGAATCCCGGAAGCGTTTTGGCTTTTAATGGCATCACGGGATGCGAAGAGGCGCAGAAATGGAAACAGAACCCGACGCGCTACGTGGTCAAGCGGATGGATAAGTTCAACTCCCGCCGTTCGGAGTTCAGTCCGATGCTTTACGGCGAGAATTATGACCAACTCTATTTCGCATCTACGCGCGAACCCAAGCAGGCGGCCAACAAAGACAAGGAAGAGAGCACCAGCGCGATTACCGGTCAGCGGAACAACGATTTCCTGCTTGTCAAGCAGGACGAGAACGGGAATTGGCAAGCGCCCATCGAGCTGGAAGACGAAGTAAACACCGAATTTGACGAAGGAACACCCTCTTTCTCACCGGACGGGAACACGATGTATTACACCTATTGCGCGCAAGACCCCGACGGACATCGCACATCGGAAATCTACATCTCTACCCGCAGCAGTGCCAAGTGGGGCAAAGGAACACGGGCAAATATTGTCAATGATTCGGTGACGGCATTGGGACATCCTTCCATCTCGCCGGATGGGAAATATCTCTATTTTGTTTCGGATGCCGTAGGCGGATTTGGCGGGAAAGACCTTTTCCGGGCGCGTGTTGCCGGAAACGATTTCGGGCCGATGGAAAATCTCGGGCCGGAAATCAACACGCCGGGCGATGAGATGTTTCCTTATGTGCGCGATTCTGTGACGCTCTATTTCGCTTCAGACGGCCATCCGGGCATGGGAGGGCTCGATTTGTTTAAGGCCACGTTGGACAGCACGGGGCATTGGCAGGTGGAGAATATGAAAGCTCCCATCAACTCGGCGGGTGACGATTTCGGCATTACCTTTGCCGGCAGCCGGGAGAAGGGTTTCTTCAGCTCGAACCGGAACGATGCGCGGGGATATGACCATCTTTATTCTTTTGAATTGCCAATCATCACGGTCTTTATCGAGGGCATCGTGTCGGATGTGGACGAGAATCCGATTGAGGGGGCAACGGTTCGCATTGTCGGGCGCGACGGATTGAACGAAAAGGTCTTGACCAAGAAAGACGGAACCTATCGTGTGGAGCTGGAGCGTGATATTCGTTACGTCATGATGGCAAGCGCGCGCGGCTATCTGAATCAGAACTTCGAATTGAAAACCGGTCCGGAAGAGAAAAACGAGACCTATATTGTCGATTTCTTCCTGTCGCCCATCAGCCGTCCGGTCGTTATCGAAAATATTTTCTATGACTTTGACAAAGCTACCCTTCGCCCGGAGTCGAAAAAGGCGTTGGATGAAATGATCAAGATGTTGAACGATAATCCGAATGTGACGATTGAGCTGGGCGCCCATACCGACCGAAAGGGAACTGACCAATACAACGAACGGCTGGCACAACGCCGGGCACAGTCGGTTGTCGATTACCTGATTGCCGGCGGCATCGCCCAAGACCGTCTGGAGGCCAAAGGCTATGGCGAAAGTGTGCCCAAGACCATCAACAAGAAGATGGCCAAAGAGTTTCCCTTCTTGAAGGAAGGCGACGTCTTGACCGAAGAATTTATCGAACAATTACCCCCCGAACAGCAGGAGATAGCCGACCAAATCAACCGCCGGACGGAATTCAAGGTACTGCGGACGAATTACAATTTGTTTTAGTAAAAGTAAATTTTTGTGCGATTTCCATTTGTTTTTGTAAAAAACGATTGATAAGTTTGCAATCACGATGATGGAAACAGCAGATAAAACAGATCAATTGTTTCGGCTCATTGCTTTGGGTGACCATGAGGCATTCAAGGCTTTGTATTACGACTTCTTTGCCCCTTTGTGCGTGTTTGCACGTCGCTATGTAGAGGCGGCGGAGGATTGTGAAGATGTCGTGCAAGAGACGTTTTATCGGATTTGGAAGAAGCGCAAGGAACTGTCTGTTGATACCTCTGCACGTCATTTTTTGATGATAAGCGTTCGGAATGCCTGTCTGGACTTTTTGCGCCACAAAGAGGCGACAAACCGTTGGGCGGAACAGTGGCAGGAAGAGCGGGGAGAGGCGGATACCTCCGCGTTGTACACCACCTTTGAGTTGGAGCAGTTGCTGGAGGATGCGTTGGCCAAACTGCCGGAACCGGTGGCCTCTACTTTTCGCCGGAACCGCTTTGACGGCAAGACATACGCGGAGATTGCAGCCGAAAAACAGATTTCAGTGAAAACGGTAGAGTCTTATATGACGAAAGCCTTGAAGTTCCTGCGGGTCGAGTTAAAAGATTATTTGCCTTTATTGGCAGTTTTTATTGGGTAAACAGATAGGGTATGCGGTTTTTTGATTCGTCTCAACAATAGAAAAGGAAAAAGGAATGGAAGAGAAAGATAAAATACCCGCCGGGAAAATGGAACTACCCGGAGCCGACGTACAATGTATCTTGGAGCTGACCGACCGTCTGGCGGAGCAGAAGAAAATAGATACGGACAAGCATTGGCAGGAGCTTTCGGGACGCATCCGAAGGGAAGAGCGGAAAGTCCGCTTCCTGCACGTTGTCCGGACGGCAGCCGCCGTTTTGTTCTTGCCCGTTTTGCTGCT